>DATCFN010000024.1:0-16936 GCA_036509475.1 Rhizomicrobium sp.
AGCCGCAATCACCCGTTCGCGCAAATCCATGCTGTAGGCTCTGCCCATCCGAATCTCCCGCCAATACAGAAAGAATCGAATCACACTTCGCAAACCTGCGGAATCCCTTCCGACTCGTGTTTCAGGGAATTCGCTCTAGCAGCACGCGTCGAACCTTCTGGCTTACTCAAAAAAGCCGTGCGTGATTGTGGTTTTATAACCCTGTTCATCGGTCGAGACACTTAGATGTGATTCAAGCTGGTGGGCCAGTGCCTCGACGATGCTTGATCCAAGGCCTCCAGGCTTCGCTTTCTCGGGGCCCCAAGCGGATTTTCCAGTACCGTTGTCGGAAACAGAAAGTCGCCATTTTGTACTAAAGCTCTCAAAGGAGACGATTATCTCTCCATTGGTCCTTTGTACAAAAGCGTGTTTGAGGGCGTTGATCACCAATTCAGTGACGATGAGACCAATGCTGACTGCCTCGCTGGAGGAAACTATGCCGCCTGTAGCAACCACCTTTAGGGAGATTCGTCGGTCGTCAGCGATCATCGAAGAGGCGATGCCCTCGCACAAGCGGGAGAGGTATGGTCCGAGCTCAATCGAGTCACCAATCCGAGACGCCTGCAGCTGCTGTTGAACGGCGGCGATGGACATGACCCGACCGTGCGCATCGTGTAAATGAAGTCGTGTCTCTTCCGACTGTACCGTGCGCGCCTTCAGAAGGAGGATACTTGCGATGATTTGCAAACTGTTTCCAATTCGATGCTGTGTCTCCTGCAACAAAATATCTTTCTGATGCAGCTTCCTGCGCATTTCCGCTTCAGCGGCGCGCTCTTCCGTCACGTCTCTGATGGACAATAAAATCAACCGTTCGACATCTTGTTCGTAGAACATCGGACGTGCGTTGAAATACATCGTGCGCCTATCCGGGCCGACAGTCTCCCGTTCGATCTCATAGACTTCCATCGGTGCGTAATGCGCTAGCACGTTGACGAGCAGCGATCGAAGCTCGGGGATATTCCATTGCCCGTCGCCTAGCCCAAAGATCGCTCTTCCGATAATATCTTGCCGGTCCAGGTCGCAGAAAATCTGAAAGAAATCGTTGGCCGCGATGACACGCAGATCTTTGTCTAGGACAAGGAGCGGCGACCGGATCGAGTCTACCGATGCCTGCGCAAGCACGGCGCTGCTGGTGGCGCTCTCGGATAAGCGAGTAGTATTCATTGCCCCCTCAATCGGTCAACGAATTAGCCCATATTGGTCGCAATCTTCATCGTTCGAACCGAGGCTCTCCCGTTCGCAAGGTTTTGTGGTCAACGCCTGCCTGCAACTGCTCGTCCCGACTTCACGCTGTAGACTTCCATCGACATTTGCGCGAGTGCATGACGAAGGTTCTGATTCTCTTCCGTCAATTGCGTCGTTGCGTCGATGCGCTGCAAGGCCGCCGCACGGGCTTTGTTGCCTTTGTTGGCGCGCCAAAACAGGATTCCGATCAACACAAAGGCCATGATCCAATAGATTGGAAGCATTGGTTTCTCCCCACTGTGATCAGACAAACCGGAGCTGGTGACTGCTAGCGCAGGCATAGGCTCGCAAGCTGACAATTGACGGTACGCGGTGTTTGGAGCATCGTCTGCCCAATATTGCTCATTGCGCGCTTTTGCTGCGCGTATTCTTTGATTTTCGAGGAACTATTACGGGAACTCACAATCCGCGAGTTCTTCCCTTACGAAAGGGCCGGCTTCATGGTCGCGAGGAAGAAAGAAGCCTTCGATCCCAGCGCGTTTCTCGCCAAAGCAGGCATTGGGAGAGCCATATCGACATATGGCGTGAATAAGGTGTTGTTCTCACAGGGCGATCCGGCGGACGCTGTTTTCTATGTCCAAAGCGGCAAAGTGAAGATCGCCGTCGTATCCGCGCAAGGCAGGGAAGCGGTCGTCTCCGTCATGGGCCCGGATCAATTCTGTGGCGAAGGATGCCTGACGGGACAAGAGCGGCGCATCGCGACCGCATCGACGATGACCGAATGCGAGATCATGCGATTCGAAAAGGCCGCGATCATTCGCGTTTTGCATGAAGAGCCTGCTTTTTCGGAAATGTTCGTTTCCCACATTCTGCTACGCACGCTTCGCGTCGAAGAAGATCTGGTCGATCAGTTGTTCAATTCGAGCGAAAAACGCCTGGCGCGAGCGCTGCTCTTGCTCGCGAATTTCGGCAAGGAAGGCAGGCCGGAACCGGTTATTGCGAAAGTCAGTCAGGAAACGCTCGCGGAGATGATAGGCACCACACGCTCTCGCGTTAGTTTCTTCATGAACAAATTCCGCAAACTAGGATTCATCAAATATAACGGTCACTTGGAAGTCCACAGCTCGCTGCTAAGCGTCGTCTTAAATGACCGTCCGCGCATCAAGGACGATCCCGGCTGAGGTCCAAGTTTAGCTCTGATGCGGTTCCTCTCAATAACCAACCGTTCCGCTTCCGAAGCTTCTTGCCGCGCATAGCGGCAGCGGCGAGTGCGGCAGCCTGCCGTCATCTCTACTATTTGCTTCCGGAAGGCTGCCCGTTGAAAGAAATCGGAGTCGCATTTCGAAAATCTCACTTTGACACCCTCCAAAGACGAGATCGAAATGTTCCGTTGTGAGCATTATGACTGACAAAGTTCCACGCCATCCGAAATCATTTCAGCTCCAAGCAAACTCGTTATCACACCAGGCAAAGCTTAACCTATCATAGAGCATTCAGGCGCAAGTTGACGCGCACGATAAATTGCCACGCCTACATTTTGCGACTTGAGGCCGGCGGCGAACCAACCGCATGACGGCATATCTCTAATGCTCGATCGATCGTGCATTCGTCCAATGCCCCGCTTTTGACGCGGCGTCGGGACGATACAAAAGGTCCGCAGCCATATGACTAAAGATAAAATATGGAAGATTTCGAATCTACGCCGCGCGGTTGAACGCGCGGTGCGGGTGTGGATAAAGCGAATCTCAGCCGCTCGCGACAAGAAGGCAGCGCAATGAAAGTCGTCAGCATCAAAGCAAAGTTTTCGATCGCTTTTAGCATCATGCTCGCGCTTATCTGCGGGCTGGGCATTTTCTCTCTATTTCAATTCGCCACCATGGCGGAACTCAATCGCTATTCAACTTTTCATGTCCTTCCTAGCGTAGCGGCCGCTGGACGCCTGGACGCCTGGACGCAGAACTTGGCGCCATGCGACACTCCGATGCAGAGCACATGCTGACGCCCAACGCCGCGACCAGAACCGCGGCGGAAGCATCGATCCTGGATTCGCGTAAAATGATTACCAGTGATCTGCGATTGCTTCACAGCTCCGCCGACAGCAGTGAAGAACGCCGCATCGTGAATTTGCTAGATGAAAAGATGCCTCGATTCCTGCGCGCCAATGATCAGTTCTTGGTGTTGTCACGCGCGCATCGCAGCGCCGAAGCCAATGCTGTCTTTATGGGTCCGCAATATATCAGTTTCGTTGAGATCGACCGTCTTATCGACCGGCTCATTGCTATCAATAATCAGGAAGGCCAAGAAGTCAGCCTTAAAAGCGTGGTTACGGAACAGCGTACAACCTACGTTATTCTGGCGGCGCTATTGCTCGCAGTTGTCACGGCGTTGGCTGTATTCGCCGCTTTGGTGCGACTGGTTATCTCGCCTCTTTTATCAATGACGCGAACACTCACGGAGCTGACCGGCGACAGTCTGGACGCCGAAGGGGAAACTATCGGCCGTTCCGACGAAATCGGCCGCCTCACGCAGTCAATTGCCAATGTAAAGGCTACTGCCGTCACTTTGCGCGCGGCCAAGGAAGAGGCAGAAGCGGGTACCAGAGCCAAATCCGAGTTTCTCGCCAACATGAGTCACGAAATCCGAACCCCGATGAACGGGATCCTCGGAATGACGGGCCTGCTTCTCGCAACGAACCTCGATGCGGAGCAGCGGGGCTTTGCCGAAATCGTCAACGAGTCCGGCGAAGCGTTGCTGACGGTCGTCAACGACATTCTGGATATTTCGAAGCTTGAGGCCGGAAAGTTCGAAATCGAAACCATCGATTTCGATCTGGTTGCGGCGGTGGAAAGTGCTGCGGCTCTTATGGCACCCAAGGCCCGTCAGAAGCAGATTGATATGGTGATGCATGTCGAACCCGCAGCTCGCGGCGCCTATCGCGGCGACCCTACCCGTCTTCGTCAAATCCTTCTCAATCTTCTCAACAATGCCATCAAATTCACCGAGAAAGGTGGCGTTTCTATTCAAGTCGATGTGAAGGTCGGGCATATGCCGACCAGTGACAATCATCTTGTCCCGCTGCGTTTCGAAGTTACCGACACCGGCATGGGAATGGCAGAAAGCGTGCGCGAAAGACTGTTTCAGAAGTTCAGTCAGGCCGACAGTTCCATGACGCGGCGGTTTGGCGGCACTGGGTTGGGACTGGCCATATGCAAGCAGCTGGTCGAGCTCATGCACGGCGAAATCGGCGTCACCAGCACCGCCGGCGTGGGTTCGACTTTCTGGTTCGAGATTCCGTTCGCAAAATCGACTGCCCACATCGCCGATCGCGAGACACTTCCGGCGCATTTCAAGACACTACGCGTGCTCATCGTCGACGACATCGAGATGAACCTGACGATCATGAGCCGACAGTTGAAAGCCTTCGGCATGAAGGTCACCGGCGTCCCGGATGGTTTTGCGGCATTGGCAGAACTGGAACGGGCCTGGCACAACGGCAAGCCCTATGATCTCGTCTTTCTAGATCAAATGATGCCAGGACTGACCGGCGACGCACTGGCGGAGCGAATCCGTGCGAACCCCCATCTTGCCGAGACCAAATTGGTGATCGTTTCCTCCGCCGGCCGCGGCAGCGTCAAGAATTGCGCCAGCTTGCATCTGGAGGCGGTCCTCGAAAAGCCCGTTCGCCATCAGGAGCTCCTCGACACGCTCATGAATATTTACGCCACTCGTGTTGATCAAGCGACGTTGCCGGCATCCCTTCACAATAGCAAAACGCATTGGTCCCAGATGGACCCCGCTTGCCGACCGCTGCACATCCTTCTCGCCGAAGATAACAAGATCAATCAGAAATTCGCCACCGCGCTTTTGACCATGGTCGGGCATAGCGTCGAAGTCGCGGAAAACGGCCATCAGGCTGTAGACGCTGTTCGTCGATCGGACTTCGACGTCGTCTTGATGGATATCCAGATGCCAGAGCTCGACGGGCTGCAGGCCACGCGCCAGATCCGCGCCCTTTCAGAGCCAAAGCGCAGCGTGCCAATCATCGCCATGACAGCCCACGCGATGTCCGGTGCGAAGCAAGAGTATCTCGCTGCCGGCATGAATGACTATATCTCGAAGCCGGTCCAACCCGCTCTACTTCTCTCCATGCTCGCTGGCATCGCGGTCCGAAGCACGGAACAGCCACTCCGTACTATCGCAAGCAAGCTGGCTCCATCACTGACCACCACTCCGGATGAAGAGAATATCGCCACACTACCCGTGCTTGATGTCGCCAAGCTCACCGATCTGGAACGCGTTCTTTCCACAGATGGCCTTCGGGATTTCATTTTGCTCTATCTGGTTGATCTCGAGCAGCATCTTGCGAGCATTGCAGCAAGCCGGGCGAACGGTGATTTCGAAAGTGTCTCGCGGGAGGCGCACATCGTCGTCAGTACGGCCGGCAATCTCGGCGCGTTGCAGACAAGCGAGATCGCGAGGTGCCTCTCGGTGACCTGCAGGAGCGCAGATCATGAGAGATGCAGCCTGCTGACGGACAAGCTATGCGAATCCTGTGGGGTATCGTCAGCAGCGCTGCGCCTCTGGCTGGACGAAGTGCCAGCGGCGGAACCAGCCTCTCTCGCGGGCTAGTCGAAGACGGGTAATGGGCTCGTGATCCCGCGGTCACGACCGAGCCGGTATCCGATCTCGTACTGGATAGAGCTACTTTGAATTCAGTGGTTATTTTTCGAGGCGCTTTAATAAGAGCTGCCGCTAATTAAAGAAGAGGCGATTTTCTCAATTAGTGCGTCGTACGACCGCTGCATCGACCGAATTGGCAACGCGGCGGAACCACAGTGACAACGCTTTTGAATCGATCTCATCAATGGTTGGACCGATTCATCATCAGAGGCAGAAGCTTGAGCGGGCTCGTGTGCACTACGTGTGCAATTGCCGTACTGTGATACACTTAGAGGAGTGTAGGACCGCAATAATGCACAATAGATTCTTGCTTTGATTTGTCGGTCCAATCCACCTCACTCTGATTTTCGCAATAAAATGAAAGACTTAAGTCACAAATTTTGTACCGCACCGATGATGGATTGGACGGACCGGCATTGCCGGTTTCTCCATCGCCTCCTGACGCGGCACGCTTTGCTCTACACCGAAATGGTGACAGCGGATGCGATCCTGCATAGCGACCGCGAGCGGCTGCTCGGCTTCGACGCGCGGGAAAATCCCGTGGCGCTGCAGCTTGGCGGTTCCGAGCCGGTGAAGCTGGCGGAGGCGGCAAAGATCGGCGCCGATTTCGGTTATGCGGAGATCAACCTGAATGTCGGCTGCCCCTCGGATCGCGTGCAATCCGGCCGCTTCGGCGCCTGCCTGATGCGCGAGCCGGAACTGGTGGCGGATTGCGTGGCGGCGATGCGCCATGCTGTGTCCATCCCAGTCACGGTGAAATGCCGCATCGGTGTGGACGATCAGGACCCGGAAGAAGCGCTGCGCGATGTTATCGGGTTGTGCGCGCGCGCCGGGGTCAAGACGTTTGCCGTGCATGCCCGCAAAGCGTGGCTGGAAGGTTTGTCGCCAAAAGAAAATCGTGACGTGCCGCCGCTGGACTACGATCTGGTCTATCGCGTGAAGCGCGAGCATCCAAAACTCACCATCCTCATCAATGGCGGCGTCGCCACGCTGGACGATACCGACAAGCATTTGCAGCACGTCGACGGCGTGATGATGGGCCGCGCCGCCTATCACGCGCCGGCAATGCTGGCCGACGTGGATGCGCGCTATTTCGGCGGCGAGCGCGCGGACATCAAAGCCGTAGTCGAGGCTTACATCGAATATATCGCTGACCAGCTCACGCGCCGCGTGCCGCTCAACAAGATGACGAAACCGATGCAGGGCCTGTTCAACGGACAGCAGGGCGCGCGCCTGTTCCGCCGTCACCTCAGCGAACATGCCACACAACGCGGTGCGGGGATTTCGGTGCTGCGCGACGCCATCGCACAGGTGCATGGCGCCGTTGCGGAAGCGGCCTGATGCTTGTTCGCCTTGCGCGCGGCTGACAGACTGACCGTTCGCTATTCGGAACGTGCGTCATGACCAGTTTTTGCGATCTTCTTTCCGCCATCACCCGCGACGGCGATGTCTTCCGCACCGCCCTTTCCGATGATTGGCTTCAGGGCCGAACCGCCTATGGCGGCCTGTCCGCAGCTCTGTGCGTGGAAGCCGCCAAACGCGCCCTCCCCGATCTTCCGCCACTGCGCTCGACGCAGTTCACGCTTATCGGGCCGGCCGCGGCGCGTTGTCGATTTCGGTTTCGACGCTGCGGCGCGGCAAGTCCGCGGTGTTCGTGAATGTCGATCTGATGGGAGAGGCCGGTTTGGCGGCACGCGCAGTGCTGAGCTTCGCGCAAAGCCCGCCCTTCTTCGAGCAGAAAAACTCGATCAATTTCCAGCAGCATTTCGAGAGCCGTCTGGCCGGCGGCGCGCGGCCGTTCACGCCGGATGCGGAGCCGCAATATCTTATCTGGTTTCGCCATCGCGACGCGGGCGCGTGGCAAGGCATCGTGCCATTGATCGCCCTGGCCGATGCGCCGCCACCGGCCGCGATGGTGCTGTTTGCGCAGCCCGCACCGATCAGCACGATGACATGGTCGATGGATATTCTTTCCGACGCGCCCGCGACGACGGACGGCTGGTGGCTTATCGACAGCAAGACTGAGACAGCCCATCAGGGCTATTCCACGCAAAGCATGATGGTGTGGAACGCCGATGGCGTGCCGGTCATCGCGCACCGCCAGAACGTCGCGATCTTTATCTGACGCCTAGCCGAGCCCCGCATTCGCGGTGAAACCGGCCTTCATGTGGCTGCCGTCGCAATAGGGCTTGTCGGCGGAATGGCCGCAGCGGCAGAGAAATGCTTTTGTCTCGCGTGACACGGTGCGCCCGCTGGCCGCGCAGATTTCAAGATTACCTTCAATGCAGAGCGGGCCGTTATGCGTGGGGCGAACCTTCAAAGGCCCATCCTTCACCGTGAGCGTTTCGCTCCCCTTGCTTTCCGGCTCGCCCGTCGCGGTGAACTTCGCCGCGGCGTGGCTATGGTCGCAATAGGGTTTGCTTTTCGACAGGCCGCAGCGGCACAGCACGGCGCGAAACGTGGACGTGTCACCGGCGACATCGAGTTCGGCGTGAATCGCGAGCGGCCCGTTTTCCCAGATGCGCACCGTGTTCACAGTCGGGGGATGTTCGGGCGCGGCATCGCCTTTCGGCTTGTAGCGGAGCGCCCCGGATGGGCATTTCTCCACCACCGCGATCACCGCTTCGCGCGAGGCTCCGTCCGGCTTGATCCACGGCCCATCGACATTCGGCAGGAAAACGGAATTGAGATTGAGCACGCAATAGCGCGAATGAATGCACCGCGCGCCATCGTTCACGACCGTGACGCGCTCTCCATTGTATTCCTCGATGTCTGACATGCGTGTCTCCAATGGGCGTCGTTAATCTAACGGCAAATGGCCGTGGGTGGGGAACAGGAGACATGCGCGGGGCGCCCTTGCAAAGCGCTTTCTGCGGGCTATTTGTGTGATATAATCAGAATTACACATTTGAGACGTGCAATGCCTGAAACCGTCGCTTTTCCCAGCTCCGCCGAGCGGATCGTCGCCTCGCAACTGGCCGATGTGCTGGGCCTGCCCGCATTCGAACGCGGATGGGTTTGGCTGGCGGGTGCCGGACCGGGCGATCCGGGGCTAATCACCGCGCTAGGCATCCACGCAATCGCGAGCGCCGACGTCATTCTCTACGACGCGCTGGTGAACGAGACGCTGCTGAAATTCGCACGCGCGGGTGCGGAGGTGATTTACGCGGGCAAGCGGCGCGGCGTGGCGAGCATCAAGCAAGGCGAGATTTCGCGTCAGCTTGTTTCGCTCGCGCGCAAAGGTAACCGCGTGTTGCGGTTGAAAGGCGGCGACCCGTTCGTGTTCGGACGCGGCGCGGAAGAAGCGCTGACCTTGGCGCGCGCAAGCATTCCGTTCCGCATTGTGCCCGGTATCACCGCGGGCATCGGCGGCCTCGCCTATGCAGGCATTCCGGTCACGCATCGCGACACAAACCATGCCGTGACGTTCATCACCGGGCATGGCGTGGACGGCAACATCCCCGCGTTGGACTGGAACGCCGTGGCGAAGGCTTCTCCGACCATCGTGCTCTACATGGCGCTGACGCATGCGGACGAGATTGCGGCGAAGTTGATCGAAGCCGGCCGCGCGGCGAACGAACCGGCCGCCATCGTGTCCGACGCGACGTTCGACAAACAGGACGTGCGCGTGACGACGCTTGGCGAACTCGGCGCGCGCGCGAAAGACGGTAGCGCGCCCGCCATTCTGGTCATCGGCGAGAATGTGCGCCTGCGCGAAGGCCTCGACTGGATCGGTGCGATGGGCGGAAAGTTGCTCAACCCCGATCCGTTGAAGCGCGACAAACTGAGCGACGCTATCTAACCGTCGAAAATGTTATGGGTGCAGGCAGCGGCCATCCTATAGGGTGCGGCGCTGCTGTCAGGAGCGTCCATGACCGAACGCGTACGCCGGATCCCCGACTGCGCCCTCTTCTCTACATCATGCTGTTTCTGCCGATGGGCATCACCAACGGCTACGCAGTAGTATCGCTGGCTTATCTGCTCTCGCAAGCGGGCGTCAGCGTCGGCGCGGTTGCGGGGCTTGTGGGGCTGAGCCTGTTCCCCCAAACATGGCGCGCCGTGTGGGCGCCGCTGGTGGATACGACGCTGTCGGTGCGCGCCTGGTATCTGATTTCCGCGATCGTCAGTGGCTTGTTGATGGCCGTCACAGCCTTTGTGCCTACCACGAAAGAACACCTTGGGCTCATCGAGATTCTGGTGTTCGGATTCTCCCTGACCGCGACCTTCACCACGCTCGCCGGCAGCAGCCTGATGGCGCACGGCACGAGCGATGAGGAAAAAGGCCGCGCCGGCGGATGGAGCCAGGCGGGCAATCTCGGCGGCACGGGCCTTGGCGGCGGCGCAGGGCTATGGCTCGCGCAACACGCGCCCATCTGGGTTTCGGGCGCGGCGCTTGGCGTGTTCTGCACGGCGACATCGATTGCGCTTCTCTATCTCAGCGAACCGTCCGCCGAGCATCGCGTGCAGACGTTCGTCGGCAGCCTGCGCAATGTGATCGTCGAATGCTGGGAGCTTCTGCGCTCGTGGCGCGGTGGCCTTGTGTTCTTCCTGATGCTGCTGCCTATCGGCGTCGGCGGTGCGCAAAACTTGTGGTTGGCGGTTGCGGACGACAGGCATGCCGGCGCCGACGCCGTGGCGCTCGTCAACGGCGTTCTGGGCGGGATCGCCTCGATGGTGGGTTGCCTGATCGGCGGATGGATCTGCGACCAGATGGATCGCAAGACCGCTTACAATGTCTTCGGTATCGTCGTTGCGATTGCGACCGTCGGGATGGCGCTGTCACCGCGCACGCAGACAATGTTTGTCATATATGTGCTGCTTTACGCATTCCTGCTGGGCTTCTGTTATGCCGCCTATGCCGCCGTGGTGCTGGAGACAATCGGCAAAGGCGCCGCTGCCACGAAATACAATGTGATGGGCGGAATATCCAACGTACCCATCATCTATATGGCGTTCTTCGACGGCTGGGCGCACGACAAATGGGGATCGAACGGATTTCTCTATGTCGATGCGGTTTCCGGCGTCATCGGTGTGATTGCCTTCATCGGCGCCGCGTTGATCGTGCGCATGCTCGCGGCGCGAACACCAGCAACGGCCTGATCAGATTCCCCATTGGGTCGATTTGATCAGATTCTCATAGAACGCCGGCGTATAGGCGGTTTCCGGCGCGGCGCGGACTTGGCCGTCCAGATAGGCCGCGTCCTTGCCGACAAGGATGCGCCACTTCTCACCCTTCACGCCATCCAGAATGACCTTCGCCGCCTCGGCCGCGCTCATCGGCGCCTTGTCGCGGAAGGCGTCGCCCTGCGCGATCACAAACTGGCGCACCGCGTCGTCATCCAGCGAGTTCAGGTTCATGCCCTGTGCCGCCAGCGCCTTGCGCACGGCGGGCACATCGACCGTGTCGGCGCTGCCGCTCAAAATCTTGCGCGAATTGTTGACGATCTCGGTGCCGATATGGCCCGGCATGACGACCGAGCATTTGATGTGCGGCGCATTGACGGCGAGATCGGTGATAAGCGCTTCGGTGAATCCCTTCACCGCGAATTTTGCGGCGCTGTAAGCGGTGTGCGGACGGCCCGGCCCGATGGAGGCCCAGAAGCCGTTGACGCTGGACGTGTTGACGATATGGCCTTCACTCGCTTTCAGCAGCAATGGCAGGAATGCGCGCACGCCATAGAGCACGCCGTAGAAACAGACGTTGAAAGTTTTGTCCCATTGCGCGCGGTCGCCATTCACCACGCTGCCACCGCCGCCGATGCCGGCATTGTTGATGAGAAGGTGGATGTGATCGGTTTGAAGATCGCGCTTCACCGCCTCGGCAAAGCCGTTCATCTGTTCTTCGATGGATACGTCGGCAACAAAGGCCGCAATCTTCGTGCCTTGCGTGCCCTGCTTCGCGCAAAGCTCTTTCGTCGCCGCCATGTTCGGGGCGGAGACATCGCACATCGCGACGTTGCAGCCTTCGGCGGCAAGCTGGATCGCCATTTCGCGCCCCATGCCCGTGCCGCCACCGGTGATGACCGCGTATTTGCCGCTGAAGTCTTTCATGACTGCGTTTCCTGTCGAGGTTTCAAACCGGCGGCGCGCATGCGTTCGGGCAGTGCGCGCATTGTTTCCAGACGCTGCGCTTCGGACAAGCCACCCCAGCGCGCGATTTCATCCAGCGATCGCCCACATCCCGAACACAGCCGGGATGCGGGATCGATCACGCATATCTTGATGCAGGGTGAAGAGATCATGAAGCCGACAGTACCTCCCACTTGTGGGGAGGTCGAAATGCGGAGCATTTCGGGTGGGGGGCCGTTCCACACTGCAACACCGTCCCCCACCCGGATCGCTTTGCTCTCCGGCCTCCCCACAAGGGGGAGGCGGTTTTCAAGCACCCGCCTTGAACACGCAGAGCTTATTGCCATCCAGATCGCGGAAATAGGCGCCGTAGAAATTGTCGGTGCGGGCGCCGGGCGCGCCTTCGTCCTTGGAACCGAGCGACATCGCCTTGGCGTAGATCTTGTCGACCATCTCGCGATCCTTCGCGGGGAAGGCGAACATCGCGCCGTTTCCGACGGTCATGGGTTTGCCGTCATGCGGTTTGCAGATGGCGACCATGCCGTGCGGGCCCGCATAGCCCTGCATGCGTTCGCTGTCCCAGGCGCGCTTGCCGCCGAATTCGGCGAGCAGCGCGTCGTAATATTTGCGCGATTTTTCCAGATCGTTCGTGCCGATCGTGACGTAACCAATCATTCTGTCCTCCCAGACTTTGTTATTTTCGAAAATTCATTTCCACCATAATGCCATTCGGATCGCGCACGAAGACCTGATGCAGCTGGATATCGGGGATCAGGCTTTCGCGAAATGCAATGCTGTATTCTTTCAGCTTCGCGACTGTGGCAGCCGCGTTCTTACCGCGAAACGCGATGTGATCGAGCCCGTTCGTGTCGCGCCCCGGTTTCGAGCCGCGATTTTCCGGCAATGCGTTGGCCGCGCCCAGCAGATGCACCACCGGCACATCGCCCGCATAAAGCCAGTAGCCGGGAAAGCCGAGATCGGGGCGGAAGCCATCGGTCAGACCGAGAACGTCGCTATAGAAATCGCGTGTCGCAATCATATCGGCGCACTGGATCGTATAGTGGTCGAGAGCTTCCAGCGCCATCTATCGCCCGCTCGGCAGCTTGTTGAATGGGATGTCCTTGTCCACGCGCACGTCCTGCGGCAGGCCAAGCACGCGCTCGGCGATGATGTTGCGCAGGATTTCGTCCGTGCCGCCCGCGATGCGAAGGCCCGGCGCGCCCATCCACCCAGCCTGGAATGCGCCATGCACCGGCGCATCCTCGCCTTTCAATGCCCCGGCTTCGCCTTCCAGTTCCATCGCGAAGGCGGAGATGTCCTGCAGCTTGGACGCCACGACAATTTTGGCGATGGACGCTTCCGGCCCCGGCTGCTTGCCCTGGGAGAGCGCGGTCATCGTGCGGTAGGTCGTGTATTTCAATCCGGCCGAACGAACATACCAGTCCGCCATCTTCTCGCGCACCGATGCGTTCTTGATCGCTGGACCGTCTTCGAGTTCCAACGTGCGGGCGAGGCCCATCAACTCCTTCACGTCCAACCCGCCGCCCTGCCCGCCGCCGACGGCGAGGCGTTCGTGCATCAAGGTTGTGAGCGCGACCTGCCAGCCTTGACCAACATCGCCGAGACGCTGCGAATCCTTCACGCGCAAATCGGTGAAGAACACTTCGTTGAAGCCGCTGCCGCCGGACGCCTGCTTGATCGGACGCACATCCACCGCCTTGTCGTGCATGTCGATGTAGAACATCGTCAGGCCTTTATGCTTGGCGGCATTCGGATCGGTGCGCGTCAAAAGGATGCCGTAATCGGAGAACTGCGCGCCGGTGGTCCAGATCTTCTGGCCGTTGATGACCCAGCCATCGCCGTCTTTTTCGGCGCGCGTGCGAAGGCCCGCGACGTCCGAGCCACCGGCCGGTTCGCTGAACAACTGACACCAGATCTCGTCGCCCTGCACCGCCGGCCAGACGTAACGCTTCTTCGCCGCGTCATCGCCATAGGCCACCAGGGTGGGAATGCACATCCCCAGGCCGATTGCGAAGGGACCGCCGCTTGCAACGTCGAATTTGGATTCTTCCTGCCCGAAGATGATCGATTGCATCGGCGTGCCGCCCATGCCGCCGCTGCCCTTGGGCCAGGTGACACGCGCGTAACCGGCCTCGGCCTTTTTTTTCTGCCACGCCCGCGACGCGGCCATTTCCTGCGACGCGGCGTTTTCCATTTCGCCCATCTCGTCGTTCATGCCGCGTGCCTTTTTCGGCTTGGCATTGGCTGAGAGCCATTTGTGCGCTTCGCTGCGGAACGCGGCTTCCTGGGCGTTATCTTCGAAATCCATTGGTTTCTCCCGTTATTCTTTTAGTGTGCGTGTTCTTCGGCAAAGCGCAGCGTCAGCGTTTCGCCCGGTTCGGTTGTGCGCCACAGCGCGTCCAGCCGCGCCATTTCGGCGCGCAGTTCGGCAATATCGCGTTCGCGGATCGGATACGGCGCGATGCCGCGCGCGTCGCAGGTGACGCGGTACATGTCGATCATCTCAGCCGCCGTCGGATAGCCGCTGATGGCGTCGGCCTGCATCACTTCGACGAGCCGCTCCATCTGGTCGGATTCGATCGTCGCCGCCATTTTGAACGACAGCGCCTCACCCTTGGCGACACGGCGCAGGAAGCCATTTTTCGCCATCACATTCTCGACCGCGAAATGCACCATGTCGTGCGGGATGCCCCCGATCTTCGGGCACATGATTTCCTCCGCCGCGCCTTCGCGGATCACGCGCAGACGGTCATATTTCCCGGTCTTCAATTTTTCGAACACAAATTCCATCAGGCGTTCGAGGTTTCCAGTTCGGTAACGAGCTTGTCTTTCCACGCGCGCTGCGGACCGAGGTTCAGGCCCAGCTCGCGCGAGCGCTTGTAATAGAAGTGGCAATCGGCTTCCCAGGTGAAGCCAATGCCGCCATGCGTCTGCGTGTTCTCTTTCGCGGCATAGTCGAAGGCTTGCGTTGCCGACACGCGCGCGGCGGCGGCAGCGAGGGGAAGTTCGCGCGCATTGGTCGAAAGCGCCCACGCGCCGTAGTAAGCATTGGAGCGCGCCAGTTCGGTGTTCACATACATATCGGCGAGCTTGTGCTTGATCGCCTGATAGGAACCGATCAGCCGCCCAAAGGCGTAACGCTGCATCGCATAATCCTTCGACATGGCAAGGCACGTATCCGCGCCGCCAACCTGTTCGAACGCCGTCATAATCGCGGCGCGGTTGAGCACATTCGACGTGTGCATCCAGCCTTCGCCCGCTTTGCCCAGCGCTTCGGCGCTCGCATTGTCGAAAGTGAGTTCGGCGTGACCGCGCGACGGGTCGATGGAATCTTCCTTGCGCCGTTTCACGCCCGCGCCTTTCAGATCGACCAGCGCCAGCGCCAGACCGCGCTCACCCGCCTCGTCGCTCGAACGCGCCAGCACGATGGCGAAATCCGCATCGGCGCCATCGACGACCGCGATCTTCTTGCCCGACAGCTTGCCGCCCTTGAACGTGGTGCGGATGGATTTGGGCGTCACCGCGCCCGGCCCTTCGGCGCGCGCAAACGTGCCGATCAACTCGCCGCTCGCGACCTTGCCGAGATATTTCTTCTTCTGCTCATCCGTGCCCGCCGCCAGCAAGGCTTCGGCGAAGAGATAGACCGTCGAGGAAAACGGCACCGGCGCCAGCGCGCGGCCCAGTTCTTCTGCGATCACGCACAATTCCAGATAACCGAGGCCAAGCCCGCCGAATTCTTCGGGAATGGCCGTGCCGTGCCAGCCCATCTCCGCGATCTGTTTCCAGAGCGCGCGGTCGAAGCCGTCCTTGCCCTCATAGACCTTGCGCACCGTCTTGGTTGTGCACTTTTCGGACAGGAATTTGCGTGCCTGATCGCGCAGCATTTTCTGGTCGTCGGAGAAGTCGAAATTCATGGTCCGCCCTGTTTTTATAGTCTGTTAAGCAGAACGATAGAGGGCGCGCGCGGCCTCGCCAACACCCTATTCTTTGACGTCGGGGAAAGCCGCTTTTAACCGCTGCTTAAGCGCCCCCGCACTACTTTGGGGCGAGCCGCAGCAGGACGACCCATGGCCAAAGCGCAATTTCATAAAAACCAACGCGTCTATGTGCGGCCCGTGGGAACGTGGGCGTTGATCGAACGCGTGTTACCGCAATGGACCAAGGGCCTCGATGAGCCGTTGCGCGTTTTCTACGACGTGGGTCTGGGCCGCGAGTTTGCCGCCGAAGAATTGCAGGCCGAAGCGCCCGTCGCGGAAGCCAAGACGGATGGATCCGAAAACTGGCGCATCATGCGCGCGCGCAACAAGTGGCAGCCCGCCGAAGATTGCGCGCGTCATCCCGTGCCCGGAACATTCCCCGTTGTCATCACCGGCGACGCCGAATGGGGCGGCTGGCGGGTACCCGGCGCCGAATATGATTTGAATCCGGAAAAGGTGGAGCGTCAGGCCCGCCTCATCGCCAGCGCGCCGCGCCTTGTGGACTTCGCGTCGCACCTCGTCGATTGGGCGCGCAAGAGCGGCGAGGATATGCCGACCGAACTCGTCACCCTCGCCCATGACGCGCAGGATCTCCTCGCGCATGTGAACAGCGACACGGAATAACTGGTTCTCAAATCAAACAACTGTCATGGCCCGCCGGAGTGCGGGCCACCCAGGTGACATCTTTTGCGATCCATCCCGTTTATCTCGTCATGGCCGGACTTGTTCCGGCCATCCATTTCCGCCTTTTCAGATCGTGGTGATGGATCGCCGGGACAAGCCCGGCGATGACGGCGTTATTTTATTTGAAACATGACAACCCCACCTAGTGGATAAAACCTGACATTAGAATCCCGTTTGGGATTCCCGGATGTGCTGGCGTGTGCGAGTCTGGCGCATGCGAACTGGCATATTCCTCACGGTCTCGCCGTCGGTACGTCGGCGCCTTCATGCTCTGGTTAGGA
>DATCFN010000025.1:0-4039 GCA_036509475.1 Rhizomicrobium sp.
AAACGGGCACAGGCGCTCGCGCAACCCGGCGAAGCGGAAAGCTAGGCCTTCGGAGGCGTCGGCGTGCGCGCGGCGAGCGACGGGTCGAGCTTCATGTCAAACCAGTTCAGGCCCCAATGCGAGTGCGGGCCCGTGGCGCGCCCGGTCTGTCCGACAAGGCCGATGACTTGCCCGCGCTCCACGATATCGCCCGGCTTCACCTTGAATTCGCTTTGGTGCAGATATTCGGTGAAGACGCCGTGCCCATGATCGAGCGTCGTGAAATTGCCTTCCAGGAAATAAGGTTCTGCGATCGCGACACGCGCACCGGCAGGCGCGTGAATAGCCGTGCCCGATGGCGCGGCGATATCGACGCCCAGATGCGGCGCCATCGGTGTGCCGTTGTCGATGCGCTGGCTACCATAGATGCCACTTAGGATGCCTGCGAACGGCCAGTCGAAGGGCTCGCTGAACCATGTTTCGGCGGTATCGGCGCGGCGCGCTATGGCAAGACGCGCATGTTCGGCCCTGCTCCACGCCAGATCTTCCGGCGGTGGCGTAACGAATTTCTGCGGCAGGCCGGTGACGCTCTGGATATCGTATTTGCGCACGCCGGGCATGATGTTCTGCGTTTCCGATGCACCATCGGCAAAGGTGACACTCACCGCAATCGCTGCCGTGTGATCGTAGGAAATACCGAACACGAACAGACCTTCCGGCGAAACCTGCACGCTTTTTCCGTCAACGTTCACGCTGGCGCCATGCTCGGCATGGCCGACGACGAGACCACCTTGTTGCGTGGAGCCGGTGAAGGTCAGCCGCGACGATGCAAGGGCGATGGTGGGGAAAAAAGTGACGGCTGCGGCGCTGGCCAGAAGTGACCGGCCCACAAAAGACCGGCGGTCCATCATTTCGGCGTGCCGCCGGTTTCCTGAAAACGCTTCAACGCGAATCCCGGATTGGCATAGGCTTCCTGAAGATCGACGTTCCAATAACGCAACGCATCCAGCGGGATGTGCGTGCCGCTGACGGCACAGACAACAAACGATCCCGCCTTGATGACGCGATATTCGCCATCGAGATATTCGACGTCAGCAAGGCCATCAGGCCGAAAATCGCGATCCATCTTGTTCATGCCTGCATCTTAACCCGGCGGCGCGGTTTGTGGGAGCAAAAACTCACAGAAGCGTCCCCTGCCCGCCGGACGGCTTTGTCGCACGTGACTTTATAGCGGTGGGTGCGGATGGGGCTCCGCCAGCCGTTGCTTCGCGCGCGCCATCGACAAACGTCAGCGTGAGCCGCTCACCGGCCGGAATAGCGTCGGCACGGCGGCGGATCGCGCCGTCGGCGCCTTTCACCAGGGCAAAGCCACGTTCCAGCACACCCTTGTAGGAAAGGCTTTCCAGAATCCGCGAGGCGTTTTCCAGTTCGCTCCGCATCTTCGCAAGACGCAGGCGATGGGCACGATCCAACCGTTGCGCCAACACGCCGGTGCGTTCTCCGCTGACAGTAATATGACGACTGATCGGCTTTGGACGCAGCAAAGCAGAAACTTCCGCGAAAGCGCGGCGATGTTCCTGAAGGTTGCGGCGCAGCGCACTCCCGAGTTTGTCCGATGCGCGATCCAGACGCTGGCGCGGCTGCTCGAAGAGTTGTTCGGCGCGCGGCAGCACGCGCACAAGGCCGGCAAGATGATTGCGTCGCTGCGTCATGCCGCGCGTCGACGCCCCGAAGATCCGCCGCGCGTAGTCCAGCGTCTGCGAAATCAGGTCGGCACGAACCGGCACTGCGATTTCGGCGGCGGCAGTTGGTGTCGGAGCCCTGCGGTCGGACGCGAAGTCGATCAGCGTGGTATCGGTTTCATGGCCCACTGCCGAGATCAGCGGGATCTGGCTTTCGAACACTGCCCGCACCACGGCTTCTTCGTTGAAGGCCATGAGGTCTTCGATGGAGCCGCCGCCCCGTGCGACGATCAACAAATCCGGCCGCGGTATCGCGCCGCCCACCGTCATGGCATTGAAGCCACGAATGGCGGCGGCGACTTCGCCCGCGGCGCGTTCACCCTGCACCGCGACAGGCCACAACAACACACGGCGCGGAAAGCGCTCGTTGAGGCGGTGCATGATGTCGCGGATCACGGCGCCGGTCGGTGACGTGATGACGCCGATCACATCGGGCAGGAACGGCAGCGGCCGTTTGCGTTCTGTCGCGAACAAGCCTTCGGCGGCGAGCTTTTTCTTGCGCTCTTCCAGCATGGCCATGAGCGCGCCCGCGCCCGCCAACTCGATCTGCTCGACCACGATCTGATAGCGCGACGATCCGGCATAGGTCGTGATCCGCCCGGTGGCGATAACCTCAAGTCCCGCTTCGGGGCGCAGCTTCAGCAGCCGCGCCGTCTGCTTCCAGACCACCGCGTTCAAAACCGCCTTGTCGTCCTTCAGGTCGAAATAGACATGGCCGGAAGAATGGAATTTCAGCCCGCTGATCTCGCCGCGCACCCGCACGAAGGGGAACTGGTCCTCGACCGTGCGTTTGAGCGCGGCGGCGATCTCGCTGACGCTGAATTCGGGCAGATTGGGCTTTGCGGCGGCTTCGGACATGATTCACAGATGATATAGGATCGGCGCTTGAATCCACCCACCCCTTCCCGCAGTTTCGGCCCATGAACGTCCTTCTCATCGGGTCCGGCGGCCGGGAGCACGCCCTGGCATGGGCGCTGTCGGCCAGCCCTTTGCTGACCCGGCTCTATTGCGCGCCGGGCAATGCGGGGATCGCGGAGGTGGCGGAGTGCGTCCCCATCGCGGCGATGGATTTCGATGGCCTGATCGCCTTTGCCCGAGAGAAAAAGATCGACTTCGCCGTCATCGCGCCGGACAACCCACTGGTCGGCGGATTGTGGGATCGTTTCGAAGCCGCGGGCATCAAGGCCAGCGGCCCCAGCGAACAGGGCGCGATCCTCGAAGGCTCCAAAGGTTTTGTGAAAGATCTTTGCCGTGAGATCGGCATTCCAACAGCCGCCTATCAGCGCTTCCGTGATGCGGTTTCAGCCAAGGCCTTTGCGCTTACCCTGCCGCTGCCTGTCGTTATCAAGGCGGACGGATTGGCGCTGGGCAAAGGCGTCATCATCGCCGAGACACGGGCCGACGCGGCCAAGGCGATCGACTTCATGTTTGAAGGCGGCTTCGGCGCCAGCGGCCATGAAGTCGTCGTCGAGGAATTCATGTCCGGCGAGGAAGCAAGTTTTTTCGCGCTGAGCGACGGCGAGAACGTCGTCCCGCTCGGCGGTGCGCAGGATCACAAGCGCGCCTTCGACGGCGACAAGGGACCGAACACCGGCGGCATGGGCGCATACTCTCCAGCTCCGGTGCTTCCACCCGCGCTCGAACACATCGCGATGGAAAATTTCATCAAGCCGACCGTGGCCGCGATGGCGGCGCGCGGACGACGCTATCAAGGCGTGCTCTTCCTCGGTCTGATGATCACGAAAGATGGCCCGAAGCTGGTCGAATACAATTGCCGCTTCGGCGATCCGGAAACGCAGGTGCTGATGCCGCGCCTGAAATCGGATCTGCTGACGGCGCTTGTGGCCATGCGCGACGGGCAGCTTCACAATCTCGACCTTCGCTGGAGCGACGAGACGGCGCTGACGGTGGTTATGGCGTCCAAGGGCTATCCCGGCGACTACGCCAAGGGCACGGAAATTCGCAATCTTGACGCGGCGTCGGCCGTCGAAGGCGTGCAGATATTCCACGCGGCCACGGAGCGCCGCGACGGCAAGTTGCTGGCCGTGGGCGGGCGCGTTCTGAACATCACGGCCATGGGCAAAACGGTGGCCGAGGCACAGGCCCGCGCGTACAAAGCCGTGGACCTTATCGACTGGCCAGACGGCTTTTGCCGCCGCGATATCGGCTGGCGCGCGCTTTCGCGCGAGAAGAATAGATGAAGACGGAACCGGTTGAGGCACTGCTGTTCGACCTTGGCGGGGTGATCGCGGATGTGGATTTTTCGCGCGTCACGGCGCGCTGGGCCACGCATGCCGGCTGCGATGCTGCGCTGGTCG
>DATCFN010000026.1:0-6265 GCA_036509475.1 Rhizomicrobium sp.
TCAGGTCAAAGCCGAGCTACCTGTATTAGCTTTTTCAGATCAGATCGCGCAGCGTGATCTTTATATCGCGCGTATCCGCGCCGCGCCTGACAGAGAAGGTGACAACGGTGCCCGGTGCGTCGTTGCGCAGCTGGCTGCGGATTTCATAGAGCGGTATCGCGCTGGCCGGCTTGCCGTTCACGGCGAGGATCTCGTCATCCACTTTCAAACCCGCCTGATCGGCCGGCGTGCCCTTTGTGACATCGACGACTTTATATCCGGCGGAGCTCTGGTTGATCCAGACACCGGAGCGATCGAAGGTATCAATATCCGAAACAGCCGTTGTCACTGGCTTCAGGTACATCGTGGTATGCCCGTAATCGAGCGTGACGATGAAACGCTTCAGAACCCCGCCCCCGATATTGCCCGAGATGGTGTTGCTGGCATTGTCGCCCTTCGTGTCGGTGGAGAGAAGCACGACCGGCTTGGCGATCGTCTGGCCGCCGAGCACAAGCCCATCACCCAGAATCACATGGCTGCGCGTCGCGCCGCCGATACCCCAGCCGGTCACCGCCTCGCTGGCGTTCTGATACTTCGCAAACTGCGCATGGGCCGCGACAAATGGCGTGTTCAACATCAATCCGTGACGCGCGCCGGTATCAATGGTGAAGGTACCGGGCACGCCATTATAGGTTGCGGGCGCTTCGATGGTGTTGCCGTCGAACCGGATCGGCACGGCGACGCCGGCATTTTTGGGATCGAAGGCATCGGGCCGGATCAGCGTGATCGTACCGTTGCCATAATCCACGCGGGTGACGAAGCGGCGGAAGGTTTCGTAGCCCACCATTCCAGGCATGCCGACGCCTTCGACGTTGGACATGGAATTGAGCGGAAGGACTGCGAACACCTGATCTTTCACAGTGGCGTCACCAAGCTGGAGCGACGAGACTTTTGTCAGGCCCACATCCATGTGACCCGCACCGCCGCCATTGCCCTGCATCTGGCCCTCGCTTTTCAGGCCCAGTTCGGCAGCCAACGGGGGCGTAACGACATTGACGCCACCGGTGTCAAAGATGAACTGGTACGGGCCTTTGCCGTTGACGCTGATATTCGCATAGATGTGATTGTTGAGGAGTTTGAACGGGAAGGTTGTTTCTTTCGCACCGTCCGCGATGGAGAAGTCGTTGAGGATCACTATCGGCGCGGCATAGGCATCGGCCGGTTGTGCGGAAACGAACGCGGCCTTTGTGACCGTCATGATCTGATCGTATTTCGCATCGCCATTGTTGATGAGTTCTTTACCTGGAAACTCCATGCCATCAACAGCGCGATAATCCGACATCGTCGTCGTGATCGTCGACACGTTCTGAATTTCCACGATACGAGACAGAAGATGCGTCTTGGCGTCGAACCATGCGTCGAAGTTTTTGCCGCCTTTCGGCGTGACGGTCAGGACATCGTAGATCGCGCCCGCTTCAGCCTTCTCGCCGTCGGCTGTGATGGCAGCGCCGCCGCGATCGGCGCGCCACCATAGATTGGCCCGGCGATAGGCTTCATTCACCGCAAGCTCGCGCTGGTCGCCGCCGTCCTGGATGCTGACGGTGCCGGATGTGTCCTTGTCCCAGGCATGGATGCCGTCGAAACCCTGCACTTCCGTGGCAGGACCGATCGCTGCATCGTCCACGAAACGGCCATCCTTCACATCGGTCAGTGAAACGACCTTGCCGGTCATGCCCTGTCCGGAATAGGCATATTCGGTTTTCAGTGTCGCTTTGCCGTCCAGCGCGTCGCCATGCGTGGCGGTCTTGTTGGCGTCGAGCACCTCGCTCGCAGAAGGCGCGGCGCAGGCAAGCGTGGGCGCCGAAACGCCGGCAAGGGCGGACAGGGCAATGGTGGTGAGGATGCGCATGGTGTCTCCGGAGGGGTTTGGGAAGAAATGTGCGTGCGTTTCTAGGTGGTCAATATGCGCCTGAAACATGCCTGCTATGTAGCCTGTCTGATGGTCCTGTTTACCGCGCCGCTCGCGGATGCTGCGCCGCAACGTGTGGTGTCGACATTCCTCTGCACCGATGAATATGTCTTCCGGCTGGTGCCGCGCGATCATATCGCCGCGCTGTCTTATCTGTCGGCCGACTCGCATCCGGTCGTTTCCACGATCCATGACCGGGTGGGCGGCATTCCGTTGATCCGCGGCAGTGCGGAGGAGGTCTTATCGCTGCATCCCGACATGGTCGTGATGTATGCGGGCACCAATCCACGGCTGAAGGCTCACCTGATCGAAACTCATATTCCGTTCGTGGAAGTGGCATGGGCCAATTCGATTGCCGATATCCGCAAGGTTACGCGCACGCTGGGTGATGAACTCGGCGTACCGGATCGTGCGAGAGATATGATCGCGGAGATGGATGCTAAGTTGGCGAGGGCCGCGAGCAGCGCCCCGCATCCGCCGGTTGCCACGTTGATCTACGAGCCGAACGGCTATGCCAATTCCGGCGGCGTCAGCGATGACATATTGCGCACGATTGGGTTATCCGATGTTGCGCCGCGAATGTTTCAGACGCGGCAAGGCACCGTGCCGGTAGAAATGCTGGTCGCCAAACCACCGGAACTGCTGATCCTCAACGGTGAACGTGAAGCCACACCGACTCGCGCCGATCTGGTGCTGAAACACCCGGCTTTGCGCGTGCTCCCCGCCGGTACACTAATCGCGCATACCGCATTGACGCCGCTGCTCTGCCCAGGGCCATGGTCGGCCGATGTGGCCGGGCCATTGGCTGCGCTGGGACGGAAGGCGCGTTCGCTTGCCTCGGTTGCGCCAGCGCCCTAAAACCTCGATCGACGCAATGGTGTAGGGAACGGGGTTCAAATCTCCGGCTGCCCCCGCAACTGTAAGCGGCGATCCTCTGCATACGGAGGATGTGCTTCCCCAAAGGCCACTGGGAAACCGGGAAGGCGGAGGAAGCAAAGCCGCCGAGCCAGGAAACCTGCCATCGCGTGTCGTCCATTCTTGCGGCCGGGCGGGCTGGGGAAAGCGGCCTGGGCCGCGCGGCGATGCCAAAGGCGGAGCTGCATGGACGGTGTGCTGCAAGACAATGTGGAGGCGAACCCCGCGACAGGTGCCGCATTTGCGCGCGTGGATCACGCGACGTGGTTGACGATTTTCCTGTGTGTTCTCGCGCTGTCGCTTGCGGCAATCTCCTTCGCCATCGGTCCCGCAGATATTTCACTCTCCGATCTGTTCGGCGGATTGTTTGCGAGCCACAGCTCGGCCACGATCATCGCGCGCGAAATCCGCTTGCCGCGGGCGTTGCTGGCGCTGGTCGTGGGCGGTGCGCTTGGCGCCAGTGGCGCAGCGCTTCAAGGATTGTTTCGCAATCCGCTTGCTGATCCGGGCGTAACGGGGGTTACGTCTTCCGCCGGCCTTGGTGCGGTGATCGCGATGTATTTCGGTTTGGCGGCAGTGAATCCCATTGTGCTGCCTGCCTGCGCCATCGCGGGCGCGGTGGCGACATCGACCATTCTCTACTTCCTGTCGCGTGCGAACGCGGAACGCACGGCGCTTATTCTGGCGGGCGCGGCGATTGCGAGTCTGGCGACAGCGCTGACCGCGCTTGCCATGTCGCTCGCGCCCAATCCCTACGCGATCAGCGAGATGGTGCGCTGGATGATGGGCTCGCTGAAAGACACAACGCTCGCCGATTTCTATCTGGCCGTGCCACCCGTCGTTATCGGCATCGCGCTTCTGATGTGGAGCGCGCGCAGCCTTGACGCGTTGACGCTCGGCGAGGAAGCGGCTTTCTCGCTTGGCGTCAACGTGCATGCAATCCGCCGCCGTGTCGTGATCGGCGTCGCATTGGCGACAGGGGCAGCCACGGCCGCCGCCGGCGCGGTGAGTTTTGTCGGCCTTGTGGTGCCGCATTTGCTCAGGCCTTTCTACGGCTATGAGCCGGCGCGACTGATTTTTCCATCCGCTCTGGGCGGCGCGGCGCTGGTGACGGCGGCGGACATCGCGGTACGGCTGATCGCGCCGGACGGTCAGCTTCTTGTCGGTGTGATGACGGCGATGCTGGGTGCGCCGTTTTTTATCTGGCTCATCGTCCGTATGCGGAGCGAAGCGTGAGCAACGCGCTTTCCTTTACGAATGTCCGCGCCGGTTATGGCGGCAAGATGGTTCTCGACGGCGCAAGCGCGTCGTTCGCCGCCGGAAACGTCACCGGCATTGTCGGTCCTAACGGTGCAGGCAAGACGACCTTGCTGCGCGTCGCGCTAGGCATCATTGCGGCAGACACCGGCAATGTCGCGGTTCTTGGGCGTTGCTTGAAAGAGTGCTCGCGCGAATATCTGTCGCGCAGCATCGCCTATCTGCCGCAGGAAGGTAGCGCGCAATGGCCGATGCTCGCGCGGCGTGTCGTGACGCTCGGGCGGATGCCGCATGGCGCGCGCGACGACGGCCTATCCGCCATTGACGACGCCATGTTGCGCGCCGATGTCGCGCAGTTTGCGTCGCGGCGCATGGATGAACTCTCTGCCGGCGAACGCGCACGCGTGTTGCTGGCGCGCACTTTGGCCACGCAGGCGCCGATCCTGCTGGTGGACGAGCCGGCGGCGCATTTGGACCCGGCCCATCAGTTGCGCCTGATGGAATTGCTCCGTGCCGAGGCCGCGCGCGGCGTGGCGGTGGTCATTACTTTGCATGACTTGGCACTCGCTTCGCGCTTCTGCGACGCGATTGTGGTGATGCAGTCCGGGAAGGTGGCAGCGCAGGGCACGCCCGCCGAAGCGCTATCCGACGCCGCGCTGGCCAACGTCTTCGGCATACGTGCAATACGGGCCGACGGCGGCGCGGTTGTTCCATGGGCGCGGCTTTGACGTTTCGCTGCCACGCGCGTTTAATGCGCGCATGAGCAAAGAAGACGCCAAGGCCGCGAGCGACAAGCACTACAAGCGTGCTCTCTATGAACTTCAGATCGAACTGGTGAAACTCCAACGTCAGCTGATCGCGGACAGTGCTCGCGTGCTGCTCATCCTCGAAGGCCGCGACGGTGCCGGCAAGGATGGAACCATCCGCCGTGTCACCAAGCATATGAGCCCGCGCGACACGCGCGTCCATGCGCCGGGCAAGCCGTCCGACCGCGAAGAGACGGAGTGGTATTTCCAGCGTTTCGTGCCGTTCCTGCCGGCCGGGGACGAGTTCGTGATCTTCAATCGCTCCTGGTACAACCGTTCCGGCGTCGAGGCGGTGATGAAATTCGCGGCCAAGGGCCAAGTCGAAGCTTTTTACGAATCCGTCGTGCCGTTCGAGAGCATGCTGACTCGCGACGGCCTTCACATCCGCAAATATTATCTCGACATCACCAAAAACGAACAGAAGAAGCGCTTGGCCGCGCGCGAGAAAAGCCCGCTCAAGCAATGGAAGATTTCACCTGTCGACGCGGTGGCGCAGAAGAAGTGGCACGATTACAGCAAGGCGCGCGACGAAACCTTCGCGCGCACCGACCATCATGCTGCGCCATGGCGCATCGTTGCCAGCGACGTGAAGAAGATCGCGAGGCTGGAACTGATGCGCGACCTGCTGTCGAGTTTTGATTACAAGGAAAAATCCAAAGCCACGACGAAACCCAACCGCGACGTGGTATTCTTCTGGTCGCCGGAGAAGCGGAGCAAGCTGGCGCATTAGCGGCCTGCAAGTCTGGCGACCCCGGGAAGACTCGAACTTCCGGCCTACGGTTTAGGAAACCGCCGCTCTATCCTGCTGAGCTACGGGGTCACTGGTGAAGTTCAACATTATACCGGAGCGTTATTCAACATTTGCTCTACCTTTGTTCCGGCGAGCAAGCCTTTTTTGCTGAATGGATTCGATAAACCGCTCGTCGGGGTGGACGTAGTATTCGCCAGCAGAACGCGTCGAATGCCGTGCCAAGCCACGCAACTCGTCAACTGTGCCACCCGACGCTCCCCCCTCGGTCTGCGCCGTTGTTCGGAAGTCTTGCAGCTGAAGTTCGAAAGGAAGTCCAGCAGCCTTTCTGATTTTTGCATGCGTCTTGGTGAGCGTACTTGAATTCCAAAAGCCTCCTATTCGGTCATGCGTAAAGAGGGGCGCCGTCGGCAATTTCACGGGTTGAGAGGCAAGATAGTCATCGAGCGCCGCCTTGGCCTCCGGGAATAGCGGAATAGGTGCTTCCTCAACCCTGTTTTAGCGCGCGTCGCGCCGATGCAGCGACCATCATAGGCGCTCCGGAGAGCCGTCACCATCATGCAGCACTTGGGCTCTTGCAGATCGCACTAA
>DATCFN010000027.1:0-3224 GCA_036509475.1 Rhizomicrobium sp.
GCGCAATATCTTCCGGGCGATCGTTTCGCCGGGCAGCCGGTCCATGACATAGCCGTGTCCCACGTTGTCCTCGAATTTCAGAACATAGCGGACACGCGGAGCCGCGACGCCAGCGGCGCGTGCGGCTTCGATCACAACGGCTTCGGTTTCGAGCGGCACGGCGCTGGCACTTTCAGTGGTGCGCTCGCCGCCAGGCGCGCGGCGCAAGATCAGCGGTTCGCGGGCGCCATGGATAAGCGCATCGAACGACCAGGTTTCCTGGCTGGCGCCGCCGGAGAGCCGCGTGATCGTCTCGACACGCTCGAAACCGGGAATTGCGCGCGCAAGGGCACGGTTCAGATCAGATAGAAAATCCGCGTTCATCGTTCTATCCCGTCCGCAGGTATCGCACGGCCTCATCGCGTTCGAAAAGATAGAGCAGAACCCGCAAGGCTTCACCACGCTCAGACTTCAAATCTGGGTCTTTTGCGAGAATAAGTTTGGCGTCATCGCGCGCCGCGGCCAATAGTTCGCCATGGACAGTAAGGTCGGCGATGTGAAACGCCACCGCTCCGCTTTGCCGCGTACCGAGCAATTCGCCCGCGCCGCGCAACTCCAGATCGCGTTCCGCGATGACGAAGCCGTCATCGGTTTCGCGCAAGGTCTTCAGCCGTTCCTTCGCAGTTTCGCCCAGCGGCGGAGCATAGATCAGCAGGCAACTGGACTTTGCCGTTCCACGGCCCACACGGCCGCGCAACTGATGAAGCTGAGATAGGCCGAACCGTTCGGCGTGTTCCACGACCATGATAGTGGCTTCCGGCACGTCAACGCCGACTTCGATAACGGTGGTGGCGACAAGCACGCTGGCCTCGCCGCGTTTGAATTTTGCCATTTCCTCGTCGCGCTGTTGGCCTTTCATGCGCCCATGGACAAGGCCAATCTTGGCGCCCAAAACCTGGCGCAACATGCCCGCGCGCTCTTCGGCAGCGGTAAGATCGATCAATTCGGATTCTTCGACCAGCGGACAGACCCAATAGGCGCGCGCGCCTTTGGCGATAGCCTTGCGCAGATGTTCTACCACGTCATCGATACGCTCCGAAGATAGAACGCGCGTCTCCACGGGCTTGCGTCCGGGTGGGCGGCCGGTGAGGCGCGACACATCCATGTCGCCATAAGCGGTGAGCGCGAGGGTGCGCGGGATGGGTGTAGCAGTCATCACCAGCACATCGACGGGCCTGTGGCCTTTGCCCTGCAGAGTCATGCGCTGGTGCACACCGAAACGATGCTGTTCGTCCACCACCGCAAGGCCGAGATCGCGAAACGCGACATCTTCCTGAAAGATGGCGTGCGTGCCGACGAGAATATCGATCTTTCCCTCGCTCAGATCGCGCAGCACGGCATCGCGCCCCGCGCGTTCGCGTCCTGTCAGCAATGCCATGCGAATGCCTGCGGCCTTAGCCATCGCGTCCAGCGCCGACATGTGCTGGCGCGCGAGGATTTCCGTCGGCGCCATCAAGGCGCCCTGCATTCCCGCCTCCACGGCGCCGAGCAATGCCAGCATCGCAACCACCGTCTTGCCCGCGCCGACATCGCCCTGCAGCAGCCGCAGCATGCGCGTTCCGCCTTGCATATCGGTGTCGATTTCGCCAATTGCATATTTTTGCGTGTCGGTGAGCTGAAAGGGAAGGGCGCTCACCGCCTTGGCGCGCAGGTGTCCGTCGCCTTTGATGCTACGGCCTTTGAGGCCACGCATCGCATTGCGGATCAACACCAGTGCCAGTTGGTTGGCGAGCAACTCGTCATAAGCCAGCCGCATCCGCGCCGGCGCGGTTGGCAAGAGTTCTTCGGGGTTCTTCGGCGTGTGCGCCGCGTTCAGCGCGGTCTGGAATGAGTCCCAGCTTCGCGCGCGTCGCCAAGCCGCATCCTGCCATTCGGGCATCGGCGGGACTTTGTCGACGGCAGCGCGCACCGCCTTCGTCATCGGCTTGGCAGTCAGGCCTTCTGTCAGCCGATAGACCGGTTCCTGCGCGGGCAACGATGCGGCTTCTTCCGGCGTCAGCACGAAATCCGGATGGGTCATTTGCAGTCGCCCACCGAATCGTTCGAGGCGACCGCTGATCAGACGCCGCGTTCCCACGGGCAGCAGCTTGGTCAGATAGTCAGTATGTGCATGGAAGAAGACCAGCACGATCGCGGCGCTGTTGTCGGTGCAATGCACTTTGTAGGGCTGCCGACGATCGCGCGGTGGCGTGTGTTCCAGCACGTTTACTTCGGCGGTGACGATGCGGCCTTCCTGCGCCGCGATCAGCTTTGGGCGATACGACCGGTCCACCATCCCGACCGGTAAGTCGAAAATCAGATCAAGAAGCCGCGTGCCGGCCGCGCGCGCGATCAACTTGGCAATCTTGGGCCCGACGCCGGGCAGCGTGGGCGTCTCGGCGAAAAGAGGATACAGAATCGAAGGCCGCATGGTTCCCAAGTTTAGCGCAAATTGTCCCACTGGAAGGGGAGGGCGGCGCGGTCTATATCCCGGCTATGGATATTGCTCAAAACGGTGGCTCCTCGGAGGTCCGCCGCAAACGCCTATTGTTCCGCGCCCAGCGCAGGGGCTTCAAAGAGGTCGATCTGATCTTTGGCGCTTTCGCCGCCGAAGCGCTGCCGACCATGACCGAAGCCGCGATGGACGAGTTCGAGGCGCTGCTCGCCGCGCCGGACAAAGATGTGTTCCTGTGGCTGCAGGATCAGGCTCCGGTGCCCGCCGAATTCGACAATGAAACTTTCGCAGGGCTGAAAGCCGTCTGCCGCCGCACGAAACCGACATGGATCGTCTGACCTATATCGCGCGGGAGCGCGGCCGTTATTCTGTCAGCGGCGCACCGGAAGGCTATGACGCCTATCTGGCGGGCGAAGCGGCAACGCGGCGCAAGGGCCTCGTGCTGTTCGTCGCGGCGGACGACAATCATGCACAGGCCGCCGCCGATGCCATGCGCTTCTTCGCGCCCGGCGTGCCGGTATTGCCGTTCCCGGCTTGGGATTGCCTGCCTTACGACCGCGTTTCGCCGAAGCCTGACATAGAGAGCGCACGTCTTGCGACGCTGGCGAACCTGGCGCGTCGCGGAAAGGACAGTGGCCCTGCGATCATCGTCACCACGATTAACGCCGCGCTTCAGCGCGTGCCGCCGCGCGCATCCATTGCCGAGGCCAGTTTCATCGCGCGCGTCGGGCAAGATGTCGAGCACGATGCG
>DATCFN010000028.1:0-6503 GCA_036509475.1 Rhizomicrobium sp.
TGCTTGTAGTTGAACGGCGTCAGGATGATCGGCGCGCCGAACTGGCCCTCATCGATCAGGTTGCGTGAGATTTTGTAATAGCTGTCCACGCCGATCGTGAAGCCCGTGAACAAATCCTGCTGGACGCCGAGATCGAAATAGTTTGCGCGCTCCGCTTTCGAAACATCGTCCTGCGTCAGTGCTGGCGTGGCCGTCGTATGGCAGGGTGACGCCGGCGTGCCGGGGCAGGTGTCCACAACCTTCGCGACTGACTCCGTGCCGATATTTTCAAAAGGCGGCGGTGTGAAGAAGCGGGAGTATCCGGCGTGAATGGTCGTGGTGTCCGTCAGCTTCCATACGGCGTTCAAACGCGGACTGAGTTGGTCTTCCTTCGCAAACGCCTTGTATTGGTCATAGCGCAGCCCGTAGTTCAGCGTCAGCTTGTCGAGAATCTGCCATTCGTCCTGCAAATAAACGCTATAGGTGTTTTGCGTCTTGGCGCTATCGTCGATGACATTGACGGGGATGTCATTCGGAGGGGTGGCCTGCGCGCAATCGAATGGATCAAGCAGCATGCCGGTGCCCGTGCAGTTTGCCGGCAGCACTTGCGACGTGGCGTCGCTGGTGGCGCGTTCGGTTTGGACGATAACGCCGCCGCGAAGAGTGTGGTCGCCCAGATGCCAGGCGCTTTCCGCTTGTACGCCGAAGGATGTGTCTTTCTTGAAGGCCGCCTGTGAGATGCCGTCGAACATAAGATCGCCCAACGGGTCCGGCGAAAAATCCAGACTCGAATAGCGCCCGAATGCGGAGACCTGGAAATCGAAATTGCCCGCCGTGTGCAACAGGCTGAGGATGGCGTAGTCTGTAATCTCGCGCTGGTTCTCGTTGAGATCGGCGCTGTTGAAGGTCGAATTTCCGTTGACCGTGAAGTTCGTCGGCTGACCGGGATTGTTGGGTATCTGGAAATTATCGTGCGACGTGCCGAGGATGGCGGTGACGCGTGTGTTCGAATCCAGAATGTCTTCGAGATAGGCGAAGCCGTGATACTGGCTGGTGTGATCGTGAAGCGGATTGCGGCTGCCGTCCGGCGATTCAATGCCCAGGTCGTTGCTCAGATAGTCGCCCGACACGAAATAATTGAAGTTTCCGGAATTTCCGCCGTAGTCGAAGCTCGGCTCGATCGTATTGTGGCTGCCGCCGTAATACGAAATATCACCGCCTGGTTGAAACACGCCGCTCTTGGTCCGCATATCGACAATGGCGCCGGTGACAAGGCCGTATTCGGCCGGCAGGGCTCCCGTTATCAGCTTCACCGAATCGGCGAGACGGGGATCCAGCGTCTGCCCGAAAACGCTGATACCTTCAGGGATGATGACGCCGTTGAGGCGATATTGCAGGGCGTTGTGCTCGCCGCGGACATGCAGCTGCCCGTAGGAGTCCTGCGCCACGCTGGGCGCCTGCAGGATCACCTGGTTGAGAAGATTGTTTTCGCCGCCGGGCGCAGCCTCGATGTCCTGCGCCGTAATCGTATAGGTCGATGCACCGGTCTGGGTCTGAATACCAACGCGTGCTTCGTCGAGTTTTCGCGCGGTGACGGTAATGGTTTCGATGGCGCTAGGCCCCGAGCGCGATGGCGTCGAATCGTCGGCGATTTGCGCATGGGCGAGAGACGGAAAAGCGAGCGCCGCCGCCATGGCAGCGGAAGCCAGCAAGTTGGAACGTGTCATTTTCTAAAGTCCTGTGTCTGACGGTTCGCGTCAGCGCCGGTTCAAGGGTGCCTGCGCAAATCCGAATCGTTTGGAAAGGGCAGCAACCGGCGCGGCCGAAGCCGTCCGTTACCGCCATGCGTTACGATTGGAGTCAGACTCTGGGTGGCGCGCGGCCTTGCCAGCTATGCGAAATTGTCCGGTTTGCGGTCAGAACCGCCGTGACGATGAGAACAATGGAAGCCGCTTCGCTCGGCAGAATGAATGCGACCGCGGACGGTGTAACGAACTGGCCCGAATGCATCGCGGCCTGACAGATCGGACAATTCGGATCGTCATTCGAAGGAGCGTTCTTGGCGGGAACGGTCTTTTCCGTGCCGTGTTTCGCCGCCGGCACGAAAGTGTCGTTGGAAGAAATACCGAACGCCTGCGACGTCGCGAAATGGATATGGGTCTGGGTGAGGTAGCTTTGGAGCGCAAATGCGATCAGCGAAATGGCGAGCACCAGCTGCCGCCAGCCGCCATGCGGGCGCGACATTACAGCTGTTGCGTACCGGTACGAGCGCAGACTAGTCCCCTTTGCGCGGCAATCACGTGTTCCAATTCTACACGGCTATTTTCGCGCCGTCATCTTGCAAATCCGGGGGGCGATTTTCGGATCGTGGCTTCCTATCTGTTCTCAGCGTTAATCAAGAGTAGTTGCGTATGTGTTCGATTGAAGACTTGGAGCGGGGCGCCGCAAGCGGCGATCACGCACCACAATTCACGCTTGGTCTCAAACGGGAAGTCGAAGGGTGGAATGACGCGGCGCGCGGTCTTCTCGGCCAAGCTGCTGCGGGCGGCAATATCGACGCGCTGACAGCGCTGGCGATCAATCTGCTCACTTGCGCACCGCTGTCGCACTATGAAGGCGTGAGGTCGATCATCGAGGCCACCAATGGCGGCAGCGGCCAGGCGATCGCCATTGCAGGCGCAATGTCGGCACTGGGCGCCGGGCTTCCGCAGGATTGGGCGGCGGCGCTCGAATGCTTGCAGCGCGGGGCCGAGCGTGGCTGGACACCGGCACAGGAAGAACTGCGCCTTCTCGCTTCGCACACGAGTGCGGATTTATCCTGGAAAGCACTGCGCGATAGCGTCGATCTCGACGATCTTTTGACGCCGGGGCAGATGCGTGTGCATGAACAGCCGCGCATCTCGGTATGCGAGAAATTTCTGACACCGCAAATCTGCGACTGGCTGATCGCGAAGGGTGGCCCGAAAGTTCAACGCGCCACGATATTCGATACGGCAAGCGCAAGCCGGCAGGTCGTGGAGACGCGCAGCAACAGCGCGGCCGAATTCAACATCGTTGAAACCGATATCGTGCTGGCGCTTATCCGGGCGCGCATCTCGGCACTCACCGGGCTTCCGACGCTTGGCATGGAACACACGCAGATTCTGCATTACACGCCGGGGCAACAATTCGCGCCGCATTTCGATTTTCTGGATCCCGCTGTTCCTGCCTATGCGAAGGATATTGCCCGCGCCGGTCAAAGGCTGGCGACGTTTCTTGTCTATCTCAACGACGACTTCGACGGCGCCCCGACGTCCTTTCTCAAGCTGGATTGGCGCTATCGGGGCGCCAAGGGCGATGCCATTCTGTTCTGGAATGTGGATCCATCGGGCGTTCCGGACCGCTCGACCCTGCATGCGGGACTTGCTCCCACCCGCGGAGAAAAATGGCTCCTGTCCCAGTGGATCCGCCATATTCCGGCCTGACGGGTCGAAATCCGAATCCGCGCGTTGTTCGTACACAATTCGCCGAGACGGGATATGAGCCATGAAATGGATTGCCGCCTATGCCGCCGCCCTCGTCACATTGCTGGCGATGGATGCCGTCTGGCTGAGCCAGACATTTGCGACGATTTACAAACCAGTACTGGGACCGCTTCAGGCTGCAAAAACCAACTGGCCCGCCGCGGCCGTCTTCTACCTGATCTATCCGGTGGGGATTCTGTTTTTCGCAACATTTCCCGCATTGCGCAGCAGCGGCTGGGCGTCGGCTTCCTTCAACGGAGTCGTGTTGGGGTTTTTCGCGTATGCCACCTATGACCTTACCAACTACGCGACCTTGCGCGGCTGGACATTGGGCATCACGCTCGCCGATATCGGTTGGGGCATGGTCATCACGGGCGCCGCTGCGACCGCGTCCTACATTGCAGCGTCTCTGACAGACCGCTTGGCCTGACGATTTGCAGTTGCGCGGGGCGGCCCATACTCTCGCGCGATGCCTGCCGAATCTCACCTTCTCAACGCGGCCAAGTGGATCAGCATTGCGGCAGGGCTCGCGGCGCTCTTCTATCTGCTGTCTGTGTTTTACATTTATCTCGCCTCTGAGGCGGTGATCGAGCGGCGCTATACTTTGCCGTCATCGCTCATCAAGGCATCTCAGGAAGTGGGCGCGGCGACGCGCGGCGAACGGATTATGAAAATCGCGGGCTGCTTTGGATGCCACGGCGACGATCTCATGGGACGTACGCTGCATCATGGCGAATTCGCCATCCGGTCGAGCAATCTTCGCGCGCTTGTGCAGCCCTATACGGACGGCGATTTCGAGCGCGCCATTCGCCGTGGCCTGACGCCCGATGCGCGCGCGATGTGGGTTATGCCATCGGCGTCTTACGCCTATATGCATGACAAGGATGTCGAAGACGTCATCGCCTATATCCGGTCGCTGCCGCGCAAAGGCGCGCCTATGTCCAGGCCTGTCTTCAACTGGAAAACGCGCCGCGCCATTGTCGCGGGAACATTCGTTCCGTCGTCGCCCAATGCCGATCAGATCCTGATGCCAAATGATGAAGGTCCACGCTTTGACGGCGGCCGCTATCTGGCAACCACGGCCTGCTCGGCCTGTCATGGCGGTGATTTGACCGGTTCGGGGGGCTCGCCCGATCTGGACGTCGGTGCGTCCTATACGCGTGAGCAGTTTTTCAACCTCATGCGGTTGGGTTATGCGCGCGATCATCGCCCGCTCAAGGTGATGGGACCGCTGGCGAAAAGCCGCTTCCATATCCTTTTCGACTACGAGATCGACGCGCTCTATTCCTATCTGGTCGCGCGAAAAACGCTGCCCCCAGTGCCAAAGCCGGTTCCGACGTCGCCAATAAAGTAGAGGGGTGGCCGCTGATGGTGCCTTCCCGCCTCAATCCGGCCTTATGTTTTCCGGGTGCGCTGTGCTAACCGGTGCGCCATGACCGTACACCCCCTCATTCGCATCAAGCCGAAGGAAGGCCGCAGGGCTCGCGCCGGCGCACCGTGGCTGTTCTCCAACGAAATCAACATGGATGCGAGAGCCAAATCGCTCGCGCCGGGTTCCCTCGTCCATGTGCAAGGCGATGACGGGCAAAATTTCGGCACTGGCTACTTCAACGTGAAAAGCCTCATCGCCGTGCGGCTGCTGGATGAGGCGTCCAACGCACAGATCGATGCGGGCTTTTTTGCGAAGCGTTTGAAACGCGCGCTGGCTATTCGCGAGGCGATGCATGACACGCCGTTCTATCGGCTGGCTCACGCTGAAGGCGATGGGTTGCCGGGACTGACGATCGACCGCTTTGACGATGTCTGCTCCGTGCAGGTGACGACGGCGGGCATGGAGGCGCTGACGCCGGTTCTGCTCGAGGCGCTGGACAGCGTCATTGCGCCCAAGACCGTGATCCTGCGCAACGACACGCCATCGCGCGCGCTGGAAGGACTGGAGAATTACGTTCGCGCCGCGAAAGGCGAAATCCCACCGCGCATTGCCGTCAGCGAAAATGGCGCGCGCTATTTTGCCGATCTTGGCACAGGCCAGAAATCCGGCTGGTATTACGACCAGCGCGACAACCGCGCCTTCATGGCGAAACTCGCGCCGAACCGCAGCGTGCTTGACGCTTATTGTTATGCCGGCGGATTCGCGATTGCCGCGGCATTGGCCGGGGCCAAGGAAGTGATCGGCCTGGATTCGTCGCAGCCCGCACTGACGCTGGCCGAAGAAGCGGCGACCGCCAACAAGGTCGATGCGAAGTTCGTGAAAGCCGATGTTTTTGAAGAATTGGAACGTCTTGCCGCGCGCGGCGACAAGTTCGATGTCGTGATCGCCGATCCGCCACCTTTCGTGAAGGCGCGCAAGGATCTGGAACCCGGCGCGAAGGCCTATCGCAAGCTGGCGCGTCTCGCGGCAGCGGTGACGGCGCCGAACGGCTTTCTTCTTCTGGCGTCCTGCTCGCACAACATTCCGGTCGAACGCTTCGCGCTGGAATGCGGCATGGGCATCATGCGTGGCGGACGTCGCGCTGCGCTGATCCATCAGTCGGGCGCGGGCGCGGACCATCCCGTGCATCCGCTATTGCCGGAAACGGCATATCTGAAGACGCTTGTATACGCGCTGGACTAAGGCTCCGGATTTCCCGTGCGCGCAGCCCAACCCATATAGATCACGCTCAACTGGTTCTTGCGGTAATCGGGAACGGCCTTGGTCATGTCGTCCACCACCAGCGTTACCGGCCTGGCATCGCTCGACATCGGCCATTGGGGTTGGGCGTTGCCGTTCGGATCGCCGGTCTTGGCGAAATTGGCCCAGTAATTCTGCATCAGCGCGACGACGGACTTGTCCTTGTCGGTTGCAAAGCTCGTCAGCATCGCACCGCGCGGTGTCTGTGACAGGCCGTGCAAACCGAAGACGTAGACGATCTCGCCGCCATGGCCGACGCCCTTATCGCGGCCTCGCAGCGCGTCCGCGATGTAGCGGAAATTGTAAACATAAGCAGGATTGCCAGCCTTTACTGCGTAGTGGGCAAAGCC
>DATCFN010000029.1:0-9337 GCA_036509475.1 Rhizomicrobium sp.
CGCGCATCAGGCCGGCGATTTCGTGGCGTTCAGTCTCGCGCCGCCGCTCGCGCATGGCGGCGGCGACAAGGCGGGCACCGAAGGCTGGTTCGCCACCTGGAAAGGCCCCATCGGCTGGGAAAATCGCGACGTGAAGATCGCGGCATCCGGCGATGTCGCCTTCGCCACGTCGCTCGGCCATATCACCGGCACCAAGCTGGACGGCGAAAAGATCGACCTTTGGACTCGCTGCACCGATTGTTTCCGCAAGATCGGCGGCGAATGGAAAATCGTGAACGCGCACAGCTCCGTGCCGTTCTACATGGACGGCAGCTACAAGGCCGCCGTCGATCTCAAACCGTGAACCTGCGAAAGGTGGATTCGATGAAGCTCTATTATTCCGATGTGCTGGCGCCACGAAAAACCTGCGCCGTGGCGAAGTACCTGAACGCGCCGGTCGAGTTCATCTATCTCGACATGGCCAAGGGCGAGCACAAAACGCCCGCTTATCTGGCGATCAATCCCAACGGCAAGGTGCCGGCTTTGGTGGATGGCGCGCGCATCGTGTGGGAAGCGGACGCCATCATGTGCGATCTGGCGCGCCGCGCGCATTCGGATTTGTGGCCGCAGGACGAACGGCAGGTCGACGTCATCCGCTGGCTGAGTTGGAACGCGCAACATTTCAACCCCAGCGCCGGCGCTTTGTATTTCGAATACATCATTCGCGCACGCTTCAACATCGGGCCGCCGGATGAGGCCGAAGTCAAAAAGGCAGTGGACAGTGTTCGCATCCTGTCGCGGCTGGTGGACAACCATCTGCGCGGGCGCAAATGGCTGGTCGGCGACGGTTTGACGATTGCGGATTTCTCTCTCGCCGTGACGCTGCCCTATGCGCAGCAGGCGCATATCCCACTCGACGAATTTCCCGAAATGCGCCGCTGGCACGATCAGCTTAACGCGCTGGACGCCTGGCGCGATCCATTCCCCGCCAGAAACGCCGCATAGAAGAAGGAGACCGGACATGCCCGCGATAAAAACCATCCGCCCGTGCCTGTGGTTCGATCACAAGGCCGAAGACGCGGCGAAATTCTATTGCAGCGTTTTTCCCAATTCGAAAATCACCGCCGTTTCGCGCTTCGTCGCCGAAGGACAGGCGGTCCATCAGCAAGAGATAGGCTCAGCGATGATGGTGACGTTCGAATTGAATGGCACATCCTTCACCGCCCTCAACGGCGGGTCGCAGTTCACGTTCAACGAAGCCATCTCGTTCATGATCTCCTGCGACAGCCAGGAAGAACTCGACCACTATTGGAGCAAGCTCTCCGCCGATCCGAAATCGGAAATCTGCGGCTGGTGCAAGGACACGTTCGGCCTGTCCTGGCAGATCGTGCCGGCGGCGCTGGACAACATGCTCTCCGATGGCAGTGAGATACAGCGCGGCCGCGTGATGAAAGTCATCATGGCATCCAAGAAACTCGACATCGCCAAAATCCAGGAGGCTTATCGTGGCTGATACCATCGCACATCCCCCTGTCGTTTCCGGCGCCGAATGGCGCAAGGCGCGCGTCGCGCTGCTGGCGCAGGAAAAAGAACTGACCAAGCATTATGACCGCGTATCGGCGGAGCGCCGCCGCTTGCCGATGGTGAAGGTCGAAAAGACCTACGCGTTTCACACGACGGACGGCGAAAAGAGCCTGCTCGATCTGTTCAAAGGCAAGCGCCAGCTCATCGTCTATCATTTCATGTTCGGGCCGGATTGGAAGAAGGGTTGCCCCGGCTGCACGTGGTTTGCGAGCGCGTTGGGCGATCTCGGCAAACTCACCGAACGCGACACGAATTTCGTGATGATCAGCCGCGGGCCGCTGGAGAACCTCATCGCTTACAAGAAAGAGCATGGCTGGAAGCAGGAATGGGTGTCGTCGCTCGGCAGCGATTTCAACTACGACTTCCACGCCACGCTCGACGACGCGGTGACGCCGCGCGAATACAACTATCTCTCCGGCGTTGAACTGGACGCCAAGAACGGCCGCGAAGTCACGGGCGAGGCGCACGCAATCAGCGTTTTCTTCCGTGATGGCGACGACATCTTCCACACCTATTCCACCTTCGCGCGCGGCACCGAAACGCACATTGATGCCTACACGCTGCTCGATCTCACGCCTTACGGCCGCCAGCAGGATTTTGAAGACTCGCCGGCCGGCTTCCCGCAAAAAGCAACCTACGGATAATCGCCATGACCGGCAGCAAGCCCTTCGTTCTCACCCATACCTTCGACGCACCGCGCAAGCTGGTGTGGCAAGCGATGACCGAGGCCGAACATCTGAAGCATTGGTTTGGACCTACTGGACAACTCAGCTATGCGAGCGTCGATCTGCGGCCCGGCGGCGTCTTCCTCTACGGTATCGCGGCACCCGACGGCAGCGTGATGCGCGCCAAGCGGACATTCACGGAAATCTTGCCGGAGGAAAAGTTCGTCACCATCGCGTCGTACTGCGACGACGCGCAAAACGTGACGCGCCATCCCATGTCGCCGACATGGCCGCTGGAAATGCTGATCGCGACGACGCTGACCGAGAAAGATGGCAAGACGCGCATGGTGCTCGACTGGAGCGCGCGCAACCCAACGCCGGAAGAACAAGCGACCTTCGATTCCAGCCATGCCATGCTGAACCGGGGCTGGTCCCGCGCCTTCGGCAATCTCGACGCCCATCTGATGACGATCAAGGGAGAAAAATAGTGGATACGCAAACACACAGCCGCGAACTCACCCTCACGCGCATTTTCAATGCGCCGCGCGAAACCGTTTTCGCGGCATGGACGGAGCCGAAAGGCCTGGCCCAATGGTTCGGCCCGCGCGGCTTCACCATTCCCGTCTGCACGGTGGAAGCCCGTGTCGGCGGCGAGATGCACCTTGTCATGCGCGCCAATGACGAGATCGCCGCCGCCATCGGATCGCGCGATCATCCGGTGCATTGCGTGTTCAAGGAATTCGAAAAACCGTCTCGTCTCGGCTTCACCAACAATGCCGTGGATGGTGACGGCAACGTGATCCTGGAAGCCTACACAACAGTCACCTTCGAAGCCCAGGATGGCAAGACGAAGATGACCTTTCACACCAAGGCCCACGGCAAAGGTGGCCAGGTCGCGATGATGCTGCAGGGCATGGAACAGGGCTGGAGCGAAAGCCTCGACAAACTCGCCGAAATTTTGTGATCGCACCGGAGGAAACAATGAGCCTGAGCACCTACGTCACCTTCGCCGGCACCTGCGAAGAAGCCTTCAAGTTCTACACGCAACATCTGGGCGGCACGACCGTCATGCTGATGCGCTACGACAGCGCCCCGCCCGGCGGACCCAAGCAAACCGAAGGTTGGGAGAAAAAGATCATGCATGGCAGCATGACCATCGGCGGCACGGTGCTGATGGGCATGGATGCCTCGCCCGCGATGTATCAGAAGCCGCAGGGCTTTTACGTTTCTCTCTCCGTTGCCAATGTCGCGGAAGCGGAAAAGGCGTGGGCCGCGCTGTCGAGCGGCGGCGAGATCCGCATGCCCCTCAGCGAAACCTTCTTCGCAAAACGCTTCGGCATGGTGGCCGACAAGTTCGGCGTTCCGTGGATGGTCAACTGCGCGCCGTAATTTTCATCTGATACGAAGGAAACAGTTATGTCTGCATTACAGATCATCGTCCGCACGCTGGTTGTCGGCCTCGCGCTGGCACGTTTCACCATCGCCGCCAATGCCGACCCGTCGCCGGCGAGCATTCCAATGGGCCAGCACGATTACAGACTGGCGACACCGGGAACCTACACGCTCGATCCCAACCATGTCGGCGTTATCGCCCGCGTATCGCATATGGGATTCTCGGTCAGCATTTTCCGCTTTGACAAGGTTGCGGCGACGCTGGACTGGAATCCGAACGACGTCGCGAAATCGAAACTGACCGCGACGGTCGATACCGCTTCCATCGAGAGCAACGTGCCGGGCTTCGCGGAAGAACTGTCCGGCGAAAAATATCTCAACGCGACGAAATTCCCGCAGGCGACGTTCGTCTCGACCGCGTTTCACAAGACCGATGCGCAGCACGGCAAGGTGGACGGCACGTTCACCTTGATGGGCAAGACCGTGCCGCTGACCTTCGACGTCACGCTGATCGGCGCGGGGCCGGGTTTCGCGGGCAGCCCGGTGATGGGCCACGTCATCGGTATTCATGCCGAAGGCGCAATCCATCCGCAGGATTTCGGCATGTCACCCTTTTTCTCGACGCCGATCCAGCTTGTCATCGATACCGAATTCGACAAGGCGGGGAAATAATCCGATGACGATCAAACTCTATTACCATCCGTTGTCATCCTTCTGCTGGAAAGCGCTGATCGCGCTCTACGAGAACGACACGCCGTTCGAGCCGGTGCTGGTCGATCTGCAAGACCCGGTTGAGCGCGGCAAGTTCCTGAAGATCTGGGCACTGGGAAAGTTCCCGGTAATCGTGGACGGCAATCGCAACGACTGGCTGGTGCCTGAATCCAGCATCATCATCGAATATCTGGCGCAGTATTATCCGGGTAAATCGAAACTTGTTCCCGCCGATCCCGATATGGCGCGCCGCGTTCGCATGGTCGACCGCTTCTTCGATTTCAACATTCATATCCACATGCAAAAGATCGTCGGCGACCGTATGCGGCCGGAAGGTGGGCGCGATCCTATCGGTGTCGAATATGCGCGTGGGCAAATTCGCACGGCGCTGGGCATGTTCGACAGGCAGGTCGCATCGAACCAATGGGCCATGGGCGACACATTCACCATGGCCGACGTGTCCGCCGCGCCTGCCCTCTTCTACGGCAATTCGGTAGCGCCATTCTGCGATCTCAAAAACATCTCCGCCTATCTGGAGCGTTTGAAACAGCGGCCTTCTTTCGCGCGCGTGCTGAAGGAAGCCGAACCCTATTTCGCCATGTTCCCGAAAGATTGATGCGATGACCAAGGTTCAACACGGCGAATTCACCGTCGAGCGCGTTCTGGACGCACCGCCTTCTCTCGTCTTCCAAGCCTGGTCCGACAAAACGGCAAAAGCCAAATGGTTCGGGAGCGGCAGCCAGCTGGATGTGAGCAAGATGGATTTTCGCGTCGGCGGTGAAGAGATCGTCTCCGGCAAATGGCCAAACGGCACGGTGTCGGAATTTCGCGCGCGTTACTTCGACATCGTGAAGGACAAGCGCATCGTCTACACTTACGACCTGCTGATCGACGGCAAGAAACTTTCCGTCTCGCTGGCGACGATCCAGATTTTGGCGGAAGGCAAAAAGACCCGGATGATCGTCACCGAACAGGGCGCGTTTCTCGACGGTTATGACGATGCCGGCGCCCGCGAACACGGCACGAACGCGTTGATGGACAAGCTGGTGGAATCGCTGAAACCCGCGCATTGACCCCGCATCTGACAGGCAGATTCCGCTTGCGGAAATGCCTGCCTTTGGCATACTGACAAAAAGTCAGTGCCGGAGGATGATGTGTCGAACGCCGCAGAAAATGCCGTAACAAACGAATTGGGCTTCGATCCCGCCGTTCTCAAGGCCAAATACCGCGCCGAGCGCGACAAGCGCGTGCGCACCGACGGCAATGAGCAATATGTCGAGATCAAAGGCCAGTTCGCCCATTATCTCGAAGACCCCTATGTCGCGCCGATCGCGCGCGCGGCGCTGAACGACGACGTCGAAGTGCTCGTTGTCGGCGGCGGCTTCGGCGGATTGCTGGCCGGCGCGCGTTTGCGCGAAGCGGGCATCACCGACATTCGCATCGTGGAAAAAGGCGGCGACTTCGGCGGCACCTGGTATTGGAACCGCTATCCCGGCGCTGCCTGCGACATCGAAAGCTACATCTATCTGCCGTTGCTCGAAGAAGTCGGCTACATGCCGGTCGAGAAATACACACGCGCGCCGGAAATCCTGAAATACTGCCGCCAGATCGGCGAAAAATTCGATCTCTACAAAGGCGCCGTCTTCCAGACCGAAGTGACCGAGATGCGCTGGGACGAAGCGTCCGCGCGCTGGACCGTGAAAACGAACAAAGGCGACGCGATGAAGGCACGCTTCGTCATCATGGCGAACGGCCCGCTGCATCGCCCCAAGCTACCCGGCATTCCGGGCGTCGAAAGCTACAAGGGCCACTCCTTCCACACGTCGCGCTGGGATTACGATTACACCGGCGGCGATCCCATGGGCGGCCTCGACAAATTGAAAGACAAAATCGTCGGGATCATCGGCACCGGCGCGACGTCCGTGCAATGCGTGCCGCATCTGGGCGCGAGCGCGAAGCATCTCTATGTCTTCCAGCGCACGCCCTCTTCCATCGACGTGCGCAACAACCGCCCGACCGATCCGGAATGGGTGAAGAGCCTGCAGCCGGGATGGCAGCAGGCGCGCATGGACAATTTCAACGAGCTGCTGTCCGGCATTCCGCACAAGGAAGACCTGGTCAATGACGGCTGGACCGATATCATCGTCAATCTGGGCGTCATCGCGCGCAATCGCAGCGCCAAGGCCGGCGCGGTCAATCCCGGCGAGCTTCTCGAACTGGCGGACTATCGCAAGATGGAGCAAATCCGCGCCCGCGCCGAAGAGATCGTGAACGATCCCAACGTCGCCGAAGCGCTGAAGCCGTATTACCGCCAGTTCTGCAAGCGCCCCTGCTTCCATGACGACTATCTGCCCACGTTCAACCGTCCGAACGTCACGCTGGTGGACACGCAAGGCAAAGGCGTCGATCGCATCACCGAAAAAGGCATCGTCGCCAACGGCAGGGAATATGAACTGGATTGCCTGATCTACGGCACCGGCTTTGAAGTCGGCACCGGCTACTCGCGGCGTTCGGGCTACGAGGTCTATGGCCGCGGCGGCCAGTCGCTGACGGAGAAATGGAAAGACGGCGTCGCCACCTATCACGGCTTCTTCGCCAACGGTTTCCCCAACATGTTCATCGTCAGCAATGCGCAGAGCGGCTTCACCGCCAACTTCCCGCACATGCTGAACGCGCAGAGTCAGCACATGGCCTATGTCATCAAGCACGCGACCGATCATCAGGTGCGCACCCTGGAAGCGAGCGAGGCAGCGGAGAAGGACTGGATCCAGACCATCATCAGTGTCGCGATGATGCGCCAGCAGTTCCTGGAGGAATGCACACCCGGCTATTACAACAACGAAGGCAAGCCGTCCGTCGCCGCCGTGCGCAACGGCCCCTATGGCGCCGGCTCCATCGCCTTCATCAAGCTGCTGGAAGACTGGCGCAAGGAAGGTTCGCTGAAGGGGCTGGAACTGAACTAGTTGGCGTTACGCTTTGAAAACGACCGTCAGCCGGAAAGATCAGCACCGCTCCTTCTCGCATCGAAAACTTGCCGGTACCGGGCGGCTAAAGAGTCTTTGAATTTAATCAAATCACCCTCCAGAGCAGCTAACGCTTGAACGCTCGCGTCTTTTGTTTTTGCCATAAACCATTCGTGGTATTTCTTTTGAGCGGCCACATATTCCGCTCGAATATCGTCGTCCAGCAGCGATATCTCCGATCCCGCCCGAGCGAGGGCGTCTTCCAGACCACCTCTTGCATCGTTGTACGACAGAATCCACGGGGGCACATAACCATCGGGGAGAGGGTTCGCATCCCACGCTTGCTGGATCCGAAAGTTCTCCGCAGCAGTAATCAAACTTTCAACTGTGCCGTAGAATTTTTGTAACCGCTCTAACCAACGTTCGGCCGCCCACCGTGCTCTTTCCTCATTCATATGAAGTTTTGCAACCCTAATTGCATGCTTGTTCGCGAGCCGCGCAAGAATAATTGCAATGGCTCCCGTCACTGCTGCACCAGCTAGAGTAGCGAGGACTGGCAACCACATTTGCATCTGGTGTCGTCCGCCTTAAACGAGCGCGATTAGGTTGTATGTCGCTCCCAAAAGAGGAAGCCAAGTGTGTGGTGCCCAGAAGAGGACTCGAACCTCCACGCCCTTGCGAGCGCCAGCACCTGAAGCTGGTGCGTCTACCAATTCCGCCATCTGGGCACGGGGTAGGTCGCGGGTTTTATGGGGGGGCTTGTGCGAAGTCAAACCCGGTCGAGCCTGGGTCGGCATACCCCCTCTGACATTCATCCCCGCCCAATTTCGGAGCATAATCGCTCCCGCGAGTCGGACGGAGATAAAGCGATGCTGGTCACCACCACCGAAAACGTGCCGGGCTACCGGGTGAAGGAAATGTTCGGCCAGTGCTTTGGCGTGGTCGTGCGCTCGCGCGGGCTGGGCGGCAACATCATGGCGGGCCTGCGCTCCATCGTCGGCGGCGAGATTCACGAATATACGCAGCTTCTGGAAGAGGCGCGGCGGCACGCGGTGGATCGTTTGGTGAAGAACGCCACGCTGATGGGCGCCAACGCCATCGTGATGATGCGTTTCGATTCCGCCGAGATCGGCCAGACCATGAGCGAGATCGTCGCCTATGGTACCGCGGTGCGCGTCGAACCCGCCGCTCCCGATTCCAATGTTGCATAGCCTCACCCTCGCGCTGGGCGTGATTGCGCTGGTGGGCGGTCTGGTTTCGCTCGCCATCGGCATATTCCCGCCGGCCTTCGTGTTCCTGTCTTGGGGCATCCTGATCGTGGCGGGCACAGTGTTCGAGCGTTACCGCTACAAGCCCATCGCGGCGGCGGCGCCGCATGGCCGTTGGGTGAAGACGACAGAGCGTTTCATCGACGAGCAGACCGGAAAGCCGGTCACGGTCTATCTCGACCCCGAAAGCGGCGAACGGCAATATGTGAACGAATAGCGGCGATTTCGCGCTTTGCGGTTCCGCGTGGCTTTGGCTATCTAGGCTCGCGCGTTTGGCAGGAAAATTCCATGGCAGCAGTGGTCACAGTTTTCGGCGGGTCCGGCCTTATTGGCCGCCACACGGTGCAGGCGTTGGCGCGGGCGGGTTATCGCATTCGCGTGGCCGTGCGCTATCCGAACCTCGCCCACTACCTGCCACCGCTGGGAACCGTCGGGCAAGTCCAGGTGGTGAAATGCAATGTGCTGGATGCGGACGCCATGGCGCGCGCGGTGCATGGCGCGGATGCGGTGGTGAACCTCGTCGGCGTTCTTTATTCGCGCGGACGCCAGAGCTTCGATGCGCTTCAGCACGATGCAGCGGAAACGATGGCCAAGGCGGCCAAAGCCGCGGGCGCGACAAGCTTCGTGCAGATTTCCGCAACCGGCGCGGATGTGGAATCCCCATCCGCCTATGCGCGCAGCAAAGCCGAGGGCGAGGACGCCGTGCGCGCCGCATTCCCCGGTGCCACGATCCTGCGGCCGTCTCTGGTGTTCGGGCCGGAAGACGCGTTCTTCA
>DATCFN010000030.1:0-11160 GCA_036509475.1 Rhizomicrobium sp.
CTGTACTATCGCCCCGTCGTGCTTGGCTCCGGCAAGCCGTTCTTCGTCGGCCCCCGCCCGCCGCTCCGCCTCGCCGCCCACGAACAAATCGGCGAAGATATCGTCCGGCTGACCTACGTCCCCGCCTGATCGGAGAACTCCAGAACATGATCACCGTCTACGGCGAAGGCCGCGGCTTCCGCGTCATCTGGCTGATGGAGGAGATGGGGCTGCCGTATCGGCTTCGCTCTGTGGATCTGCTGGCTGGAGTCGAGAACGATCCGGAGTTTCTGGCGATCAATCCCGGCGGCTTTATCCCGGCTATCCGGGACGGCGACGTCACGATGGTCGAGTCCATCGCGATCATGGAGTATCTGATCGCGCGCTACGGCGATAAATCAAAAAGCCCGATCGCACCCGCGCCGAACGATACGGCGTATCCGATGTATCAGCAGTTTCTTCACCTCGGCGAGGCGGGCCTTGGCGCCGCCATTCAACCCGTCGTCGTCAGCCGCAACTTCGCGCCCGAGGGCGAGCGCAACAACTGGGGCGCGCGCTGGGCGCTCGCTCAATTCAACAGCCGCACGAAGTTGGTGAAGCGCCAACTCGCGCGCTCGCTTTATCTGGCGGGCGATGCGTTCACCGCCGCCGATATTTCGGTAACCTACGCGCTGACATTGGCCTCAAGAGCGGGAGGCATCGTCCTCGGCGAAGCAGAGCAGGCCTACATAGCCCGCACCACCACACGCGATGCTTACAAGCGCGCGGTGGAAGCATGTCCGGCCACAAAAGCATGGCTCGCGCGCACATCGGATCAATAATTGCCATAACGTGCGGGCTTCTTGCGATATGGTCCGAATGCTCGCGTTTGGACCAGTCACGTTGCGCTTGATGCAGCGCGTCATCACGGTGTCGTCATTGCCGATCGATTGACAGCCGATCCGGCAGCGCATTACCAAAAGAGGACGTATCTGGAGGGGACAGGTCATGCCAGGGACAACAGTATCGCGTCGCAGCGTGTTTGAGTTGGGAACCGGCGTGTTGGCCGGAGCGACCGTTCTAGCGGGATCTGGTGTCGCCCACGCCGCAGGTGCAATGCCGGCGAACGAGATTGTCGTCCGCGAGTTTTTCAAAGCTTGGGAGCAGAAAGATTGGGCGCCTTTCGACGCCATACTGGCGGACAATTTCACCTTCACGAGCCCCAACGGCGACGATCACATCAGCAAGGAGTCCTACAAGAAGAATTGCTGGGAATCCCAGAAGGATTTCGTCAGGAATTTCGACGTAGAACTCGTGATGGTGAAGGACAGCGACGTGTTCCTGAAATATCTCTGCCACACGACCAACGGAAAGTCGTTCCGCAACATGGAATATCATCAGGTGCGCGGCGGCAGGATCGAAGCGATCGAATGCTATTTCGGCGGTAAATCGACTTTTGCATCCGCGGTGGGGTCGCAAAAGGCCTGATTTTTTCGTCGCGGGTGCTTGCCGTCAGAGGGCGAGCGATTGTTGTGCGGACTCTTTTTCTGCCCCGACGCGAACGCCTTCCAGCTCCAGCATGCGGACTTTCGAATCCGCGCCGCCGGGCGCCGAGAAGCCGCCGACTTTGCCGCCTGCTGCCAGCACGCGATGACAGGGGATGATCAGCGGCACGGGATTCTTCGCCATGGCCTGTCCCACATCGCGCGCCATTTCCCAATCGCCGCCCAACTGTTTCGCCAGCGTGCCGTAGGTGGTCGTCTCACCATAGCCGAGGCGGCGCGTGGCCGCATAAATCCGCGTGAACAATTCGTCCTGTTCGCCGAGGTCGAGCGCGACATCGGAGAAGTCGATTTTCTCGCCCGCGAAGTAACGCTTCGCCGCCGCGATCACATCGGTTACGGATTGCGGTGGCGTGCCGGGCCCGGCGTCCGGCAAATGGCGGAGCAGGTTGCGCGCCGCCGCTTCGGCGGTTTTGTCGGGAAGGCGAAACCGCGTGATGCCGACATCATTCCACGCGATGCCGCAAAAGCCGCTCGCGGTTTCGAAGATGAGATAGTGTTGCGCCGTCTTGTTCATCGCCGTCTCTCAGAGATATCAACCTATCCCAGAAGTCGTGTGGCAGGCACGGGATTTCAACCCGATTCTTGCCGTTCAGATCATGTGCCGGACCGAAAGAAAGCCCGAATAGTAGCGTTGCAACATCGGCGCTACGCTCGCGGCGCCGGGTGGGATAAGAAGTTCCAATCTGTCGACGGTGCCATTCTGCCCTTTGGCTGACAGGCGCCCGTCAGGCGAACGAGAACATTTCATGCCTGAAGTTCACCCGCTCGACTATCCCATCTGGACGGCGCTCACGACACGGCAGAGCACGATTGCCGAGGGTGGCGCGCTGGCGCGGCGCTTTCCCACCGCCATCGCGCCGTTCGCGGCGCTGGCCGATCTGTCAGCCGCAAACTTCGATGCGCTGCACGCGCTGATGTCACCCACGGATCGCGCCGCGCTGTTCACGCCGGAACCCATCAACCCGCCTGCGCAATTCGAAGTCCAGGTTGCCGCGACCGGCGAGCAGATGATCGGCGCGCCGCATGACGTATCCGGGCCGATGCCGGATATTGTCACGCTCGGTGCCGCCGATGCGCCGGAGATGCTCGCACTGGCCGAACTCACAAAGCCCGGACCCTTCAGCCTGCGCACGCATGAGCTGGGACATTTCTTTGGCGTGCGCGTTGATGGATGCCTCGCCGCGATGACCGGTGAACGCATGAAGCCCGCCAACTACACCGAGATGACGGCGGTCTGCGTGCATCCCGATTTCCGCGGTCGCGGCTATGCGCAGGCGTTGCTGGCCCATGTCTCGCGGCAGATTTTGGCGCGCGGCGAGATTCCGTTCCTGCATGTCTTCTCCGACAACGCCTCCGCTATCGCGCTTTACAAGCGGCAGGGCATGACCATCCGTCGCCGCATCCATGTGACGGTGCTGGGGCGGTGCGCTTAGCGATGGCGGCAAGAGCGCGCCGCAAATTCGGACCCTCGCAGAAGGAGCGGATTTTCTTTGCCGCGCTGCCGGATGAAAAAGCAGCGGCGCGAATTCACGTGCTGGCGGAAAACCTCAAAGCCGAACACGGCTTCACCGGAAATCTGATCCTCCCTGAACACCTGCACGTGACGCTGTTTCATCTGGGCGACTGGGCGGCGTTGCCGGAAGAGATTGTCAATCTCGCCAGTGGTGCGGCATCGCAAGTCGATGCTCCGGCGTTCGATGTTACGTTCAAACGCGCGGAGAGTTTCCGCAATTCCGCCGGTGTTTATCCATTCGTGCTGACGGGCGAAAAGGGCGCACCACAATGGCGCGCGCTGCACGATGCGTTGCGCATCGCGCTGACCAATGCCGGCCTCGGCGGCGCCACGCGCGGCGAATTCCTGCCGCACATCACACTTGCTTATGACCCCGTCCGCGTGAAGCCGCTTCCCATTGCGCCGATCACATGGACGGTGCGCGATTTCGTGCTGATCCATAGCCAGCTTGGCAAGACGATGCACCATCATTTCGGCCGCTGGCCACTGCGCACGGATTGAGAAGCCGGGCGTTCACGCGAAAATCATTTGTGCGTGTTTGGACGGGCGGCTTAACTGCGTTCACACAATGCGGGGGGCTGCCCATGGACATGAAACAAAGCGATGAAGCGGCGGCCGTCCGCGCGGTGGTGGAAAACTGGGCCGCAGCCGTACGACGGAAAGATTTCCCGGAAATCCTGCGTCACCATTCTTCCGACATGCTGATGTTTGATCTTCCGCCGCCGCTCTTTTCCAAAGGCATCGACGATTATCGCGCGACCTGGGACATGTTCTACGCCGCGTCGCCCGATCCCGCCGTTTTCAATATCGAGGAGATGGACGTCACCGCCGGTAGCGATGTGGCGTTCGTCACGGCGCTGATGCGCTGCATCGTCATCGAAGGCGGCAGGGAAGGCGCGCGTCTGGATTTCCGCCTGACCGTCGGTTTGCGCAAGATTGCGGGTCAGTGGACGATCACGCACGAACACCATTCCATTCCTGCCGCTCAATAGCAGCGAGGCGGTTGACGCGACCGAGACCGGACGCCATCTGAAGCCCCTTGTGCCGCTCGCGCTGGCCAGTGTGCGACGACGCTTAATCCTCGACGATTTCCAGGAATCCGGCGTCGATGAACTTGGCGACCAAGGCCTTTCGCACGTCGTCACCGATCTGGCCGGGGACGTCGCGCAGCACGAACTCACGCGTCGCGGCGATGAATTTCACGCTCTCTTCCGCGCCGCGATGGATATAGATGTGGCCGCCGGGATGGCTGAAATCGATTTTCGCCGGATTGGCCATCAGATGCGATATGGCCAGCGGGCCGTGCCGCAATTTCGTGTTGGCGGATAGCGGCGGATAGGTTTTTCGTTCTTTCAGTTTCTCCAGATCGCCGACCGCGCGCGAGGAACGTCGCTGCATTGCCTGCGTGATGAATTCTTCCGAACCGCTCAACTTCAACAGGTTTTCGATACCTTCGCGGATATTGGGCGTCAGCGCGGTGAAATCATTGTCGCGCGCCGCCGAGGCGAGCCGCCCGCCAATGGATGCGCGATAGCGCCGGTCGAATTCCGACGCGTGGTCGAGGGCCGCGATCACAGCCTCGCGCATGGTGAGCGGAATGAACCCGATGGACAGGTGGAGCGAGCCGGACAGCGCATCCACGCGATGCTGCGTGCCGCGCGGAATATACAGCATGTCCCCAGGGCCGACTTCCACCGTCTGAAACCGCTCCATCACCGGGGGGCCGCCGGGAATTGTCTTCCACATATTCGGCAGGTCCGATTCATCCGTGGAGATGAACCAGCGCTTGCGGCCTTTGATCTGCACGATGATGAGATCGACATCGTCGTGATGCACCGGCGCCCTGGCATCGTCGCGGCTCCAGAACGACTCCACATTGGCGGGCTGGTGAAACACACATTCCAGCGCGCGCAGGAATTCATCCAGCGGCAAAGACAGTCCGCGCAGATCCCGCAGCCGCACCGTGTAGCCGCGCAGAAAGAATGCATCGACTTTCGCCTTGAATGCCTTGGCGTCCGCCACCGGCTCGATCACCGGATGCGGGCCGATGGGCAGGGCGGCGTGGCAACCCATACGCGGCGCAAGGCGCTCATAATCCGACAGGATCAGGTCTTCCGGCTCCGTTCCAAGGAGGCCGGCGCGATAGTTCTGCGCATCGCCCGCGATCTTGGCGACGCTGCGGCCGACGATGTCGTCGAGGAATGTGTCCAGCGGCATCGGGTCCAGGACGCGCCGCAGAATATCGTATGCATCGGTAAGATTCATGACCAAAAGCCGGCGGGTTGGGCAAAGCGGATTTCTATTTCGCGCATGGCCCACGCTATCCTATTCCCCGGCATCCCCTCAACCTGCGGGGCAAACCACAAGGTATCCGGCATGGCAAAGACGATCACGATCCACGGCATCAAGAATTGCGACACGATGAAAAAAGCGCGGACCTGGCTCGACCGGCACGGTGTTTCCTATGCATTCCACGACTACAAAGCCGAGGGCGTCGAGAAATCCGCGCTCGAACATTGGGCGGGATTGGTTGGCTGGGAAGTCCTGCTCAATCGCGCCGGTACAACGTTCCGCAAGATGCCCGACAAAGACAAAGACGGCGTCACCGAGAAAAAAGCCATCGCGCTAATGCTGGCGCAGCCTTCGATGATCAAGCGCCCAGTGCTCGATGTCGGCGGCAAGCTGATCGTGGGTTTCAAGCCGGAGATTTACGAAAAGGCCTTCGGCAAAGGACGCTGAACTACCTCTTCCAACATCTTCCTCGAACACGGAGCGGGTCAATTTTCTCGATGGCCCAGGCTTCGTTCCTCGCGAACAGTGTGAGTGCCATGACGCGCACTATGTGGTGGACGAGGAGCGCACAATGCGCTTTGCCGGTACCGAGCGGATGCCGACACCGCTGCGCGTGGTGTGAGGCGCGGGTTTCCAAACCGTCATGTCTTCCGCGTCATGGTTGTAACGCCGTGTAGCAGAAAGTTCCGTCGCAAATCGTTCCGACAATTGCGCATTGGCGCGCCGGGTGCGTGCGCCTAGGGTTTGCCGGACAGCGAAGCGATCGGCACCATGGATAGCGTTATCGATACCAGGGCCATAGATGCCGCCTTCGCGCAGCCTGCCGGCGACGGAAGTTTTGGCGGAGTCTTTGCGGATTACCTTCGCGGGCTAGGCATGCGCCGGCCGATGCTGTTTTTCGCTTTCGCGCCAAAAGCCGCCGGCACCTTTCTGCGCAGCGCCGCCATCGACGCGGTGGGCGGACAGCTTGTGCGCGTGGTTCATGCGCAAGGCGGCCGCGACGCACAGCCCTATATGCCGATCTTTCTGGAATACTATCTCGGCGGGATGTGTGAAGGACCGCTGGTCGCGCATGTCCACATGCAGGCGCTGCCCGCGAACCGGCGCTTTCTGGAGGCCTTCGGAATTCGCCCCATCATTATGCTGCGGCCGATCCCGGACATGCTTGCGTCCTACTGGGACATGTTGTCGACGAGTGCGGAGGCGCGGGCGGAGGGGCTGAACTGTCCCATCCCGGAAGGGTTCGCAGAATTTGGCACCGCGCGGAAGGCCGACTTTATGATGGATATCATTGCGCCGTGGTATGTGAGCTACTTCGCAACCTGGCTCGATTGTGCGCGGCAGAAGCCGGACGATGTCTGCGTGCTGCGCTATTCGGATTTCGTCGCCGATCCTGCGCATGTGCTGGAACTGGCGCTCGATCACGCCGAATTGCCGCGCTCGCGTTTCGTTTGTCAGGCGGCGCTCGACGCGGCATGGAAGGATCGCAGCGGATTGCGTTTCAACAAGGGCGCATCTGGGCGCGGCGCGGAATACTTTTCCGCAGCCCATATCGAAAAGCTGGCGCGCATGATGGCCTATCATCCTGTTTTGGAAGGATATCGCGCCGCGCTGTTGTGAAGCGTGAGGCTCCGCCTGCACATGACGGAGCGGCGAAATCAAGCGGGATTGCAATCTATTTAGCTGTGTATGACTCCGTCAGGACGGGGATTATGCTTGCGGCGATGGGCCCGCGGCGATTGATTCGTTCTCGCGATTGCGCGATGTACGCCGCCCCTTCGAGAGCCAAAAAGCAGCGCCATGGAACAGGAAGCCTATCGCCACGTCCCTTATGACATCGAGATCGAGCAGGCGCTGCTCGGTGCGGTGCTGGTGGACAACCAGGCGCTGGAGCGCGTGTCCAATACGCTGAAGCCGGATCATTTCTACGATCCGCTGCATGCGCGCATCTACGAATTGATGAGCGCGCTGTCCGAAAAGGGCGGCATGGTGATCACGCCGCTGACGCTGCACGCGGCAATGAAGGCCGATCCGGGCCTTCAGGAGGTCGGCGGTCACGCCTATCTCGCAGGTCTGGCGCAGGCCGCGCCCGCGATGCCGAATGTGCGCGACTATGCGCGCATCCTGCAGGAACTGGGCGTACGGCGCGGCCTCATTCACATCGGCGAAGACGTCGTCAACAACGCGTATGAAGCGCCGCACGACAAGCCGCCGCAGATGCAGATCGAGGAAGCGGAAAAGGCGCTCTACCGGCTATCGGATTCCGCCCGTTACGGCGAAGGCCCGATCGATTTCGCCGAAAGTCTGCGCCGCACCGTGCAGCTTGCCGAAAAGGCGCAAGCGCGGGGCGGGCGCATATCCGGTCTTGTCACCGGCTTTGCGGACATTGACTCCCTGCTGGGCGGTTTGCAGCCATCGGATTTGATCATCCTCGCCGGACGTCCCGGCATGGGCAAAACCTCGCTCGCCACCAACATCGCGTTCAACACCGCGAAGGCCTATGTGCAGGATATGGAAGCCGGGGCGGAAGTGCCGCGCGGCGCGCCGGTTCTGCTTTTCTCCCTGGAAATGGCGGCACAGCAATTGTCGGCTCGTATTTTGTCCGAGCAGACCGAAATCGAGATGTGGAAAATCCGCAACGGCAAGTTCTCGGAGCAGGAGTGGGACAAGTTCGTCCTCGCCATGCAGGATTTGTCCACGCTGCCGCTCTATATCGACGATACCGGCGGCGTCTCCATCGCGCAGATCGCGGCGCGCGCGCGCCGGTTGCAGCGGGAGAAGAAGATCGGCTGCGTGATCATCGACCATATTCAGCTGGTGTCGGGTTCGGCCCGCCGCGCGGAAAACCGCGTGCAGGAAATCACCGAGATCAGTAAAGGCTTGAAGATTCTCGCCAAGGAATTGAACGTGCCGGTGATCGCGCTGTCCCAGCTTTCGCGTTCGGTCGATAGCCGCGACGACAAGCGCCCCGTTCTGTCCGACCTGCGCGAATCCGGCTCCATCGAGCAGGACGCCGACGTCGTGATGTTCGTCTATCGCGAGGAATATTACCTGAAGTCGCGCGAGCCGGAGCCAGGTTCTACCGAGCACGCCAAGTGGCTGGAAAAATGCGAACGCGCGCACAGGCGCGCCGAAGTCCTCGTCGAAAAACACCGCCACGGCGCGACCAACAAGATCGACCTCTTCTTCGACGACCGCTTCACGCGGTTCTCGAATTTGGCGAATGAGGGGAATTAGCCTCAAACGCTGAATGGTCCGATTCCGCCGGAACATTTGTGCCTGTCATCCCCGGCGAGCCGCATTAGCGGCGAGGGAAGGGGACCCAGGTGTTTGGGCTGGCCAGGTTTTGTGGGCCGCTGCATTGCTCCGGGCGGAACTAACCGCCTAGGTCCCCCTCTCCCTCGCTTCGCTCGGCCCGGGGATGACAGTTGAGTTTTGGTCGCCAAACGCCGTACACACGCGAACCAAAGGAACGCCCATGCTCGATTTTTTCACCGGCCGCAGCAATCGTCAGGAATACTGGATTTCGGTCGGGCTGCTGGTCGTGGTGGCGCTGGCGCTCAACTATTTCAACATGCAGGCGGCCAGCGCGGCCATCACCATCATGTGGATCATCACCTGGGTCCGGCGCCTGCACGATGTCGGCATGCCGAGCTGGTATGCCGCCGTGCCGATCCTGCTGCTGCTGGCGCTGGTTTTCGCGGCCTTCGCGCTGGGCGGCGATCAGTTCCAGAAGGTGTTGCTGGCGATCCAGTCGAACGACATGAAGTCCATTCCCGATTCCAGCGCCTATCTTTTCATGGCCGTGGTTCTGGCCGGGCTCATCATCCAGTTCGGTTTCACGATCTGGCTCGGCGCCAAAGCCGGCGACAAGGGCAACAACAAGTTCGGACCGCCGCCAGGCACAGCCCCGCGCGGCTGAACGGTCAGTGCGGCTGCCCGTCGTCCGGGCAATCCACCAGATAGCCGTGATAGGGATCGAGGCGGGGGCCGCGCATCGTCGCGGCAACCGTTACGGGGCCGCTATTGTAGTAGCCGCGGCCATAGCCATCCACCCAGGTGATGCGGCCGCCATAGCTGCCTTCGCCATACGCGCCATAGCTGGTGCTGCTGCTGCTGTAAGAGCTGGAATAGCGGCTCTCGCTGCGGCGCGACGAACTCACATAGTCATAGGCGTCCACGGATTGCTGCGAATAGTCGGTGTTGTAGCCGCCACGATAATGCGGCGTGCGCCGCGTGGTGTTGCGATACCCCACGTCGGCATAATAGCGGTGACGCACATAGTGGTGGCGCGTTCCATAGGACAGGCGCGTGAGATGTTCGGTGGGCGAGGGCGCCGCCACGATCGTCGCCGGGGGCGTCCCGGTGCAGTTGCAGGGGGCCGCAGCCTGTTGCTGGCCGCTTCCGGGCATGTCGCAGCCGGTCAGGGCTGTGCCCAGCAAACCAATGGCCGCAATCGTCGCAAACGCGCGCATGGCGTAACTCCTCGAAAATGTCGCGCGCTCCGTTCCGCCGCGCCGGCGCAGAGCTGAAAAGCCATTTTGGGACAGGCAGGCCCCGGAAGCCCGCCCATGTTTAAGTTTTGGTTAAATCGTTCGTTGGGCTTTGACTTTGGCTAGTTTGTTCCTTATTTGTTCTTTTCATTGGCTGGCCGGGATTTGCGTCCCGGACCCGGCCTTGAACGATTTCGCGGATTTGCTGGCGAAAAACAGAAAGGACCAATCGAGGGATCAAAAAATGGAAAAACAACCTCCGGGGCTTTTTGCAGGAGAATCAAAGGAGTGACGGAATTCGGGGCGGCGTTGCGGGCTTTGACCGGGGAGCGCCCTCTCTGCGATGGTCCGCGCCACATGGGCAACCACATCTTCGATGCCGCACGCCTGACCGTGCGATTGGGCGCGATTGCGGCCAATTACCAGAAATTCCGCGCTCTCAGCGGCCGCGCCATCGTGGCCGGCGTCGTGAAAGCCGACGGCTATGGCTGCGGGGCGGCGCAGGCCGCGAAGACGTTGCTGAAAGAGGGTTGCGACACGTTTTTCGTCGCGCGCCTCAGCGAGGGCGTTGCGCTGCGTCCGGTGGTCGGGAACGGCCCGCGCATTTTTGTGCTCGACGGGGTGCAGGCGGACGGCGTGCCCGCGCTCATCGCGCATCGTTTGACGCCCGTGTTGAATTCGCTGGACCAGATGGCGCTGTGGAGCGCGGCGGCGCGCGATGCCCGCACGACATTCGACGCGGCGGTTCACATCGACACTGGCATGAACCGTCTCGGCCTTTCGGCGGATGAGCTTTCCATCTTCGCGGCGGAGTCCAAAGCGCGTCTGGCAAATCTGAATCTGGTTTTGCGGATGAGCCATCTGGCCTGCGCCGACGACAGCGAAAGCGACATGAACCGCGAACAATTCGCCCGGTTCAGATCGGCGCTCGCAACGCTGCCTTCGGCGCCTGCGAGTTTCGCGTCATCGGGCGGCGTGTTGCTGGGCAAGGATTACGTCTTCGACATGGTGCGTCCGGGCATCGGCCTCTATGGCGGAAACCCGCAAAGCGGCAAGCCAAATCCCTTCGCCACCGTGGCGCTGATGACGGGCCGCATCCTCCAGCTGCGCCGCGTTGACAGCGGCGGGAGCGTTGGCTACGGAGCCACTTTCCAGATCGGTCGGAAAACTGTTCTGGCAACCGTGGCCCTGGGATATGCGGACGGTTTGATGCGCGCCATGAGCAACAATGGGTTCGGCGCCATCGCGGGCCATCGCGCCCCGATCGCGGGCCGCGTTTCGATGGATCTCGTCACGCTCGACGTCACGGACGTTCCGCAAGCTTCGCTGATGACCGGCG
>DATCFN010000031.1:0-5969 GCA_036509475.1 Rhizomicrobium sp.
TGGCTGGATCGATCTGCGCAAGGCCCGCGACGAGCTTACCGTCGCGCGCGACATCGCGGACGGCGCGCTGCGCACCGCTGAAATCCTGCGCGGCAAAGCGGAGGAAGAGCGCGAGACGGCGATCAATGCCAGCCTCGCCAAGAGCCAGTTCCTCGCCAATATGAGCCACGAATTGCGCACCCCGCTGAATGCGATCCTCGGCTTCTCCGAAATGCTGACACTCAACGATCTGGGCGCGAAGCGCATCGAATATGCCCGCCTTATTCATGGTTCCGGCACGCATCTGCTGGGGCTCGTCAACGATCTTCTGGATCTGGCGCGCATCGAAGCCGGGAAGGTCCAGATGCAGGACGAGATCGTGAATTTCATCGAACTGGTCGAGGCCTGCGCTGCCACGGTGGAACCGCATGCCGCCGAAAAAAGCGTGGTCGTTCACACGAATGTCGAGCGCGGCCTGCCGTTTGTGCTGGGCGATCAGCGCGCGCTACGTCAAATCCTGCTCAACCTTCTCTCCAACGCCGTCAAGTTCAGCTTGCCCGACGGCGACGTCGAGGTCTTCGCGCGCTGCGAAAGCAGCGGTGAACTTGCCTTCGGCGTGCGCGACAACGGTATCGGCATTGCCGAGGACGACCTGCAGCGTGTGTTCGAGCGTTTCGGGCAGGGCCGTCACGACATCACCAGCCTCGAAAAGGGAACTGGCCTGGGCTTGCCCATTGTGAAGGGGTTGGTTGAAGCACTTGGCGGCCGGGTGGACATGGAAAGCCGCGTGGGCGATGGAACCTGCGTGACGGTTTGGCTTCCCGCGAAGCGGCTGAAGGCACACCAGCAAAACGTCGCCGCGTAATTTCCGAAACCGGCGTTTCCGTTTATGCTGGTTTCATGTCATCCCAAAACAAGCCGCCTTTGCCGTCGCATGTCGAAGAGACGGTCCAGTCCATCGCGCACCTGCATGCCGAGCATTACAAGCGCTCGACGATGCCCGAACGGATTATGGAGCGTGCGACGGGCCTTCTGGGACAGCCCGGTTTCCTGGCGGTGCTTACGGTTGCCATAGCTGCGTGGATCGGCGGCAATCTGCTTTCCTTGCGCCTCAATTACTACGCCCTGGATGTGCCGCCGTTTCCATGGCTTCAGAACGGCCTCACACTCATGGCCCTTTACATGGCCGCGCTCATTCTGACGACGCAAAGGCGCGCCGATCAGCTTGCCGATTTGCGCGAGCAGATGACGCTGGAGCTTTCCATCCTCACGGAAAGAAAAGCGGCCAAGCTCATCGAACTCGTGGAGGAGTTGCGGCGCGACAGTCCCGAGGTCAGGGACCGGGTCGATCATGAGGCGCGCGAGATGTCCGCCCATGCCGATCCGCACGCCATGGTCGGCGCGATCGAGAAAACCAACGAAGACATGAAGGCCACCGAGGCAAAGACGCCCGCCAAATAGACGGCGGGGCTGTGGAACTCGCGCATTTGGTTTAGCGTTGTGGCCTCATGGCCAAGCTTTCCCCCTATCACGCCAAGCGCGATTTCAAGACCACCGCCGAACCCCGTGGCCGGGTGGCTCGCGGCGACAAACATCGCTTCGTCATCCAGCGCCATGCCGCGACGCGGCTACATTATGACCTGCGGCTGGAGTTGGACGGAGTCTACAAAAGCTGGGCGGTGACCAAAACACCGTCTCTCGATCCCGCGGTGAAACGGCTGGCCGTCGAGGTCGAGGATCACCCGATCGAATACGGCACGTTCGAAGGCACAATCCCCGAAGGCCAATATGGCGGCGGGACCGTTCAGCTCTGGGATCGCGGGACGTGGCGTTCACAAACCGCGGACCCCGAAGACGATCTGAAAGACGGCCATCTGAAGATCGTGATGGACGGCGAGCGCATGCAGGGCAAATGGGCACTCGTGCGGATGCGCGACGACAAGCACCGCCCCGGCACAAGGACGCGCCACAACTGGCTGCTGATCAAGGAAGTGGATGACGAAGCCAGGCGCGGCAAAGCCGGCGATGCGCTGGCCAAGGAAGAAACTTCGGTGAAGACCGGCCGCACGCTGGACGAGATCGCGAAGAAATCCAGCAAGGTGTGGAACAGCAACCGCCCGCTCAAGGAAAACGTCGCGGCCCAGAAAAAGCCGGCGCGGAAAGCGAAGGCCAAAATCTCGACCGCGAAACGCCCCGTCGCAAAAAAAAAGAAATCGAAAAAGCGCGCAACGAAGTGACGAAAATGCCGCCCTTCGTGGCGCCGCAACTGGCGCGTCTGATGCAGGCGCCGCCAACCGGCGACAAATGGGTCCATGAAGTCAAATTCGATGGCTATCGCATGCAGATGCGCGTCGAGGGCGGCAAGGCGAAGCTGCGCACCCGCAAAGGGTTGGACTGGACGGAACGGTTTCCCGAGATCGCGAAAGACGGGAGTGCCCTACCCGACTGCATCATCGATGGTGAAATCTGCGCACTGAACAAGGAAGGCTCTTCCGATTTCGGCCTTCTGCAGAACGCACTGTCGGATCACAAGACCGGCGGCCTGATCTTCTATCTCTTCGACTGCCTGTTCGCGCAGGGCCACGACCTGCGGGAAGAACCGCTTAGCGATCGCAAGACCGTTCTCGAACAGCTTCTGAAGCATGCGGGCGGATCGACGCGACTGCGCCACACGCCGCACTTCATCCAGTCGGGCGAAGCGATGCTGACGGCGGCATGCAAAATGAATCTGGAAGGCGTGATCTCCAAACGCGTCGATGCACCCTATCAATCCGGCCGCGGCGATAGCTGGACGAAATCAAAATGCCGCGGCGGACAGGAAGTGGTGATCGGCGCCTGGCGCGGCACGGCGACGACACTGCGCTCGCTGCTGGTGGGCACCCATCAGGGCGGGCAGTTCGTCTATATGGGCCGCGTCGGCACGGGCTATACCGGAAAGACTGCCGCCGACCTTCTGAAGAAACTGAAGCCCCTGCAACGCAAGACTTCGCCGTTCGATGGCGGCGAGCGCGGCGGGGCGGATGTGCGCTGGGTCGAGCCGAAACTGGTCGCCGAAATTGAATTCGAAAACATCACGCAGGACGGGCTGTTTCGGCAGGCGGCGTTCAAAGGCTTGCGGCAGGACAAACCCGCGGACAGCATTGTGCCGGAAATCGCGGCGGATGCGCCGCCAAAGGAGAAACGCGCCATGTCGGCAGGGAAAAAGCGCGTGTCAAAAGACGACAGCGTTCTCGGAGTCAGGATTAGCCATCCCGAAAAGGAACTCTGGCCGAAATCGAAACTCGGTCCGGCGGTGACGAAGCTGGACCTGGCGCGATACATGGCTGACGCGGCGGAGAGGATGCTGCCGCATATCACCGATCGTCCGATCTCGGTGGTGCGCGCGCCCGACGGCATCGATGGACAGCATTTCTTTCAGCGCCATGAAATGAAAGGCACCGCCGCACCGATGCTGGCGATCAAAGTGAAAGGCGAAGCGCAGCCCTACCTTGGCGTGGACAGTGTCAAGGCGCTCGTCGCGCTGGCGCAGCAGGCGGCGACGGAAATCCATCCCTGGGGCTGCAAAGCGGGCGATCCCGAAACGCCGGAGCGCATCATCCTCGATCTGGATCCCGCGCCGGACGTGCCGTTCGCGCGCGTCGTCGAGGGCGCGAAGGAATTGAAGAAGCGCCTTGAAAAACTGGGCCTGACACCCTTCGTCAAAACCACCGGCGGAAAAGGTTTGCATGTCGTCATCGCCATCAAAGGCACGCCGAAGACACCGGCACGCTGGGAGGACGCAAAAGCCTTTGCCAAAGCGTTAGCGACGCGATTGGAAAAGGACATGCCCGACCGTTACACAACGACCATCGCGAAGAAGGCACGCAATGGAAAGATTTTCGTCGATTATCTGCGCAACGACAAAACCTCCACGGGCGTCGCGCCATGGAGTCCGCGCGCACGCGAAGGCGCAACCGTCGCCGTGCCACTGGAATGGAAGGATGTCACGGCGAAACTTGATCCGAAAAAGTTCACCATTCACACGGCGGCGAAATTCCTAAAAAAGGCCGATCCGTGGAAAGGTCTCGCCAAATCCGCGAAGCCGCTGGACGCCGCGATCAAAAAGCTTGCGAGCAGTTCGTAGCCCATGACTACGGAAGGTGTCAGCGCGCCTTCCGCTTCTTCGCTTTCGCGTTGGAGTTGGCGGGACCGTGCGCCGCCGCGCCTTTGTGTTTCAGGCTCTTCTTCAGCGCTTCCATCAGGTCGATGACATTGCTCTCTTCGACCGGCTCGGCGGTGACGAGTTTTTCGCCCTTCTCCTTGCGCTTGATAAGTTCGCGCAGCGCGGTTTCATAGCGGTCCTTGAAATTGTCCGGTTCGAACGGACCTTCTTGCTGCTCGATGATCTTGCGCGCGATGTCCACCATCCGCGCATCCGGCTTGCTGGGCGGAATGTCCGCGAAGGCCTTCTTGGGATCGACAACCTCGTCGCGCATGCGCAGCGTGTAAGCCAGAATTCCTTTGTCGCGCGGCTCCAGCGCCACCAGACGCTCGCGCGTGTGCATGACGACGCGGCCGAGCGCGATGCGCCCGGTCTTCTCCAGCGCCTCGCGGATCACGATATAAGCGTCGGTGCCGGAGTCTTCGTTCGGCACGAGATAATAAGGAGCATTCCAGAAAAGCCGGTCGATGTCCTTCTCGTCGACGAAACGCTCGATCTCGATCGTATGCGTCGTCTCGAGTTTTACGGCATCGAGTTCCTTGTTGGTCACGACAACGTAGTGATTCTTTTCGATCTCATAGCCCTTCACCAGATCGCTGCGCTCCACCGGCCCGGTATCCGGATCGGTCGGGATCATTCGAATGCGATTGTTGGTTTCGGGATTGAGCAGATGGAACGACACATCGTTCGATCGGGATGTCGCGCCGAACAGTGCCACCGGGCACGACACCAGCGACAGGCGCAAATGCCCCTGCCAGATCGGGCGTGCGCTCAGTTTGGCTTCGCCGGAATCGCTTTTGCCGTGAACGGCCGCCTTGCGCGCAGGCTTTTTCTTCGCCTTCGCCTTTTTCGTTTTCGCGGCCATGGGTGTTCCTCGCGGAGGGCTGACAGCATGAAACGCCCGGCGCGGAACAATGTTGCCTCAACTATGCGCCCGGCCGGACGCCCATATTGGGCATCACATTGGCGGCGCGGTCCAGCGGGGCGGCGTGGAATGTGGCCGCCGCGCTTTTCGCGGCGGCAAGACTGGGCGCGTTCAGTTGGGTTGCGATGGCGTCGACGCGGGCCCGGGATTCGGTATCGCCATTGGCGGCGGCGACGGCATACCAGACATAGGCGTCGCGAAGGCTTTGCGGCACGCCTTCGCCGCGCTCATAAAGCACCGCGAGATTGAACTGTGCGTTGGTCAGACCGAGCATTGCGGCTTTTTCAAACCAGTGCGCGCTCTGCGTCAGATTTTTTTGTGCGCCGAGACCTTCGGCGTAAGCAATGCCGACATCGTACATGGCTTCGCGATTGCCTTGTCCTGCCGCCGCCAGATACCAGCGCAGAGCTTCGGCCGCATCCGCGGAGACGCCCTCGCCATGCTCGTAGATTTCACCCATCCAGTATTGCGCCAGCGGATCCTGCGAAACCGAAGCGCGGACGATCCACTTGGCGGCGCGCGGCTCATCGATCGGCGCGCCAAGACCTTTGAGGTAACGCAGCCCCACCAAAAGCTCAGCCTTGGAATTTCCGGCCAGGGCGAGCGCGGTGAGCCGGTCAAACTGGCCATCCGCCGTTTTCACGGCATGCGTTTGAGCAGGCGGTGCAAAAATGCGGATCGGTGTCGTGCGTCCGACATGATCGCCCACGGCATAGGAAACCGTCGCGCCCAAGACAAAGGCCAGCGCCGTTGCTGCAGCGATGATCGCGTATTTGCGATTGAACCGGGATCGCGACGCGGTTTTCTTCTTTTTGGTGTCCTGCTCCAACGCGGCCAGCGTGGCGGCGGTCTGGGCGGCACGGC
>DATCFN010000032.1:0-5000 GCA_036509475.1 Rhizomicrobium sp.
GGCGTCTTCGGCGGCAGCACGCTGATCGCGGGCGACGACCTGTCGCGTCAGATCCGCGCCGCGACCAAGGATGGTGGCGTGAAGGTCATTCTGCTGCGCGTGGATTCGCCCGGCGGATCGGTGACGGCATCAGACCAAATCTTGGACTCGCTGAAGAAAGCACGCGCCGCGGGCAAGCCGGTGATCATCAGCATGGGCTCGGTCGCGGCTTCTGGCGGCTATTACATCGCCTGTGCCGCCAACAGGATCATCGCCGAACCGGCAACGATCACGGGCTCCATCGGCGTTCTCACGGGCAAGGTCTCGTTCGGCAAATCGCTGGGCATGATCGGTGTCGGCGCGGATGAAATCGGCGTCGGTAAAAACACGCTGATGAACTCCACCATTTCGCCTTACACGCCCGAACAGCTTGCGGCGGTCAACGCGGAAGCCGACGCGATCTATGCGGATTTCACGCAGAAAGTCTCCGCGGGCCGCAAAATCCCGCTGGCGCAGGTGCAGAACATCGCCAAGGGCCGGGTTTGGAGCGGATCGGACGCGCATGACCGCGGCCTCGTCGACGAGCTTGGCGGCTTTTGGACGGCGGCGGACGAGGCGGCCAAGATGGCCGGTGAACCGGCGGGCGATCGGATTGTCTTCAAGCACTACCCGCAGCCCAGAGGCTTCTTCGAGACGCTGGGGTCCGTCTTCGGCGCATCGACGGCCAGCCTGAAGGCCATTCAGGGATTGGCGACGGTCGCGCAATCGCCGATGGCCCGTGCGCTGATCGAGGCCGTGAGCGAGACGCCGCGTAACGGTGTGGAACTCAGGGCCACCAACCTGCCGGCAAACTGACGCGCCAAAGCCTGCAAAACATGGCTCCGCCTTTCGGGGGTGGAGCCGGAAACCATGATGGAGGCGGGGTTTGTGCGCCGCCGCGTCATGGGTGATAAACTGCCGCCATGAGCGATTTGAATGTGACGGCCGGCATGCCGGACAAGATGGTGCAGGCCCTGCTGCAGGAAGCCGTGGGCCTGCTTCAGAAAAACCAGATGACCGAGGCGGAAACGCAACTCGGCCGGGTGCTGGACGAGCGCCCGAACGATCCCGACGCCCTGCAACTGCTAGGCGTGATCCGCCGCACGCAGCACCGCGAAGCCGAAGCTGAAGACCACTATCGCCGCTCGCTGGCCGCCAAGCCCGATCAGCCGCAGGTCCATCACAATCTGGGCAACCTGCTGGCCGCGCTGGGCCGTTTCGACGAGGCGATCGTCGAACAGCGCGAAGCGATCCGCCTGAAACCGAATTATGTGGTGGCCCATCTCAATCTCGGCCTGGCGCTGTCGTCGAAGGGCGACAATGCCGGCGCGGAGAAAAGCGTTCGCGAAGCGCTGCGCATGCAGCCCAATTTTCTCATCGCGCAGCAGAGCCTTGCCGCCATCCTGAATGATTCCGACAGGCCGGCGGAAGCCGAAGCCATTCTGCGCCGGGGGCTTGCCGCCGGTGCGCGCGACCCGCGCCAGATCGCGGCGTTCGAGCACAGCCTCGGCGTCTCGTCGAAACTGCAGGCGCGATACGACGAAGCCATTCGCCTGTTCGATTCCGCGCAGGCCAAGGCGCCCGACATGCCGATGGTCGATTACAACCGCGGCAATGCGCTTCAGCATCTGGGCCAGTTGGATGCGGCGGTCGAATCCTATCGCCGCGCGCTGGCGCGCAATCCGTTGGACATGCTGGCGCATCGCGACCTCAACCATGTGCTCTATCGCCTCGGCGATGACGCCGCGTTCCTGCGCTCTTACGACGACGCCATGGCGCTCTTTCCCGAAGCCGGCGGATTGGCGCTCGCGAAAGGCGATTTTCTCTTTCTGACGGAAAAATTCGAGAAGGCGCAGGAAGAATTTGAACGCGCCTCGGCATTGCTGCCGACCAGCGCTTTGCCACACCAGACGCTCGGCATGGTGCATGCCCGGCAGGGAAATTTCGACAAGGCCATTCGCGAGCACGAAATCGCGCTCGGCATCGACCCGGAGAGTTTCCACGGCTGGCGCAATTTTTCCGAAACGCTTCTGCGCGCCGGCGATGCGAAGAAAGGCCTGGAGGCGGTCGAACGCTCTCTGGCGCTGGAGCCCGACAATCAGGCGACGCTTGCCATCTACGGCACGGCGCTCAGCATGCTTGACGATCTGCGCGGCGAAACTTTGAACGACTATGCGAACTTCGTTCAGGAATTCACGATCGAGCCGCCGCAGGGCTACAAGGATATCGCGACCTTTAACGCCGATCTCAATCACTATCTCGACAAGCTGCATCGCGACAAGCGCGAGATCGTCGATCAGACCTTGCGCGGTGGTACGCAGACGCTGGAAGACCTGTTCGGCCGTGGCCACGACCTTGTGGAGCGGCTGCGGGGCAAGATCGAAGATGCCGTCCGCGTCTATATCGGACGCATGAAAGAAAACGAGGATCATCCGCTGCTGAAACGGCGCAGCGCGAAATTCGGCTATTCGGGATCGTGGTCGGCGCGGCTTTACGATTGCGGCTTCCACACCAACCATTTCCACACCAAGGGTTGGATCAGCTCGGCCTACTACGTTTCGCTGCCGGATGCCGTCAACGATGCGAAGGACAAGCAGGGCTGGATCAAGTTCGGCGAGGCAGCGTTCGATACCGGCCAGAAAGAACCCATTCGGCGCATTATCCAGCCGGAAATCGGCAAGCTTGTGCTGTTTCCATCCTATATGTGGCACGGCACCGTGCCGTTCCGTTCGGATGCGGCGCGCACGACCGTGGCCTTCGACGTCGTGCCGAAATGATCGCGAAGACCACACGGTAGCAATGTGAGCGCGCCTTGGGGACAAACCGACAGTCTGGTGCAGCGGGCGAACCATGCGATGGCGTCCGGCCAGATCGTGGAAGCGGTGCGCATCTGGGAACAGGTTCTGGCGCTCGATCCCGACCAGCCGCAGGCGCTTCTTTATCTCGGGCAAAATGCGCTGCGCAGCCGCAACTTCACCGGCGCGCGCGCCTTCCTCGAACGGGCGGCGGTTGCATCACCGAACGAACCGGTCGTGCAACTGGGCCTTGCGATAGCGGCTCAAGCTCTGGGTGATGACGCGCGTGAGCTGGCGGCGTTGAATCGCGCGTTGGCGATCGATCCCTATTGCTACCCTGCGCTTCTTTCCAAGGCGCTGTTGACCGAACGGCAGGGCAAGCCACGACAGGCGGCGCGGATGTTCCGCGATGCGTTGACGATCATTCCCCAGGACGAACAAAGGCTCTCCCGCGAAATCCGCGATCAGATTCAGCATGCCCGTGAAGCCGCGGGCCGGAACGCTGAGGCGATGGCGCGCTTTCTGGACGCGCGGCTCGGCGGTGAGCCGTCAGGGCGGATCGCGGAATGCAAGGACGTCCTCGCCGGCGCCAAGAAAGTTTATACGCAACAGCCCATGATGCTGCACGTGCCGGGCCTGCCGGCGATCTCCTATTACGAGCATGCGCAGTTTCCGTGGCTTTCAGGTCTTGAATCGAAGTCCGATATCATTCGTGGCGAGCTGGAGGGCTTGCTGCAAACGGAAGACCGTAATTTCCGTCCCTATGTGCAGCACCCCGACGGCGCCCCGCTGAACCAATGGGCCGAACTCAATCGCTCGGCGCGCTGGAGCGCGCAATATCTTTGGAAAGATGGCCAGAAGATCGCCGAAACCTGCGCGCGCTGTCCGAAGACGGCGGAAATCATGGCCGCGCTGCCGCTCGCACAGATGGCGGGCTTCGGGCCGACGGTGTTCTTCTCGGCGCTGGAACCGCATACGCGCATCCCGCCGCATACCGGCGACACCAACGCGCGGTTGATCGTGCATCTGCCGCTGATCTTGCCGGGACAATGCGCGTTTCGCGTCGGCAATGACGTGCGCGAATGGAAATTTGGCGAGGCGTTCGTCTTTGACGACACCATCGAACACGAGGCCTGGAATGACAGCGACGAGATCCGCGTGGTGCTGATCTTCGATATCTGGAATCCGTATCTGACGCCTGCGGAGCGCGACCATGTCGTGGCGCTTCTGTCCGGCATGCAGGGCTATTACGCCGCCGAAGGTTGACGGCGCGCGGCCGATTTCACTGCGCTGGATAGCCGAACCGCTTCACCCATGGCGCGAGAATGGGCTGAACCGGCGCCATTTCAGACGCATAGTGGCGCCATTGATCCATGCCTTCGCGATTGAGCCCCTGGCGCACTTGCGCGGCGCTGGCCGTCGCCACCTGCCGCGCCCGGGCGCTTTCGGCAAAGCGGGTCATCTGCGGCACCCACGGAACGCCGAGAAAGGCGCAAACCCTTTCCGTTTCGCCCACGAAATCGTCCAGCAGCGTTTCATGGCGGACATCATGCCAGTCGAGGCCGAGCGTTTCGTAATAGATCGCGCTCAGCGCCATCGTCGCATCGTAATAGCGCGCGGCGCCGTCCAGCGTGAGAAATTCATAGACCGCCGAATTCATTTGAAAGGCCCTGCGAAAACAGCTCAGCACCACATCGCGTGGATCGCGCACGGCAAACAGAATCTTCGCATGCGGAAACATCTTCGCCACCAGCGGTAGTTTGCTGGCGTTGAACGGATGCTTGTCGATAAAAACCTTGCCTTCGACGGTCACGCCGAATTGCCGCGCGTTGCGCCAGTAGATTTCGCGATGACGCGCGATGTCGGCGGCGGTCATCGGCTTTGGTTCGTCGGACGGATGGCGCACAGACATGAATTCGCGAACCGCATCCGCGAAAAGAACCTTCTCTTCCAGCGCGACGACATCAGGATGGCTGGCCAGGATGTTTTCCAGCAAGGTCGTGCCGGAGCGTGGAAACCCGATCAAAAATACATGACCGGCGGTGCCGCCGGTCTCAGCTTCGGTTTGCATGCCGCGCTGTACCGACCATCGCTTGGCCTGATCGGTTTGGAATTGTGTCGCAAGCCAGCGCGCGTAGCCCGGCGCGCTGTCCAGACCTTCGGCGGCGAAGCGCGGCGCATAGAATT
>DATCFN010000033.1:0-5716 GCA_036509475.1 Rhizomicrobium sp.
GTTTACGGTACGCGAACCGACACGCGGCACGGTGGACAAGCTCGTCGATGACGCGAAGACGCCGACGCTGATGGACGTCGTGCGTTTTCTGTGGCGTCAGCACAGCTTTCGCTGGATCTCTCTCGGCTGTTCGATGAGCGCGTTTGGCGGCTACGCTGGCCTGTATTTCATTCCCAAATTCCTGATCGTCTCGCACGGCATGACGCCGGTGCAGGTCGGTGTGGCGCTGTCTTTGCTCACGGGCGTCTGCGGCGCGATTGGAACCTATGCGTCCGGCATCGTGGCGGATCGTTACGGCAAAGCGAACGTGAACGCGTATATGTATGTGCCCATATTTGCCGCCTTCATCGGGCTTCCGTTCACACCGTTGTTCTATCTCGCGCCGACGACAACGCTGTGCCTCGCCGCGGGCATCGTTCCAATTTTTATGAGCGCGACCTATCTCGGGCCGGCTTACGCCATGGCGCAGGGCATGGTGCCGCTGCGCATGCGCGCGCAAACCATCGGCATCCTGCTGTTCGTCCTCAACATGATCGCGCTGGGGCTTGGGCCTGCGACCGTCGGGTTGATCAGCGTTCTGCTGAAACCCGCTTTCGGTTCCGATTCGCTGCGATACGCGTTGATGACGACCATGGTCACGACTTTGCTGGGTTGCTTTTGTTACTGGCGCGCCACACGGACGCTGAAAGCCGACCTGGCGCGGGGCAGTTCCATGCGATTCGTGGCTTGAGGGCGGGGCCGGCGACCGGATAGGATTAAGCATGATGCGGTTGGGGGAATTCGCGGCGGTTGCCGCCTTGGCGATGGCGGCCATGGGCGCTGCGATCGGATTCCAGGACTATCAATCCAACCCGGCGCTTCAGGCGCAGGCACAAAATCTGATTCCGGATTTCGCGCGATCCGCGGTTGTCGAACCTGCTTTGCCGCAAAAGACAATTCGTATTGCGACAACGGCGACGTTCGTTCCGCTCCCGCCACCAGCGCCCGCCGAACCGGATGCCGCGTCCGGCACGCAGGCGCCGCCTCCCAAGCCGATCCCGCAAATCGATCCCGCGACCTTGCAGGCCGATGCGGTGGCGCAGCGCGTAAAAGATTCCGTTCCGGCCGAACTCTTCGCCTACTTCCATACCTATCTTTATGTGAGCAAGGCGGCGGACGGTTCGTGGGCGCAGCACATGTTCGTCTTTCATCGCGCCGACAATGGACGTCTGGTTTTTGAAGAAACCTTCCCGGTGTCGACGGGGCGCGAGCGCAGCGAGAAATATTTCACCACCACGCCGACGGGGATTTTCGAACTCGATCCCAATCGCTTCGATGCGCATCATCGCTCGCGCCGTTGGGGCGGCGCGCCGATGCCCTGGGCGATGTTTCTGAACTACACGACCCACGGCCACCTGGCCGGGATTGCCCTTCACTCCGGAATCGGCCACGTCGCATTCTTGGGCCAGCGCGCATCCGGTGGTTGTGTCCGCATGCCGCCGGAGAAGGCCGAGTTGTACTTCAAACGCTTCCAGGCCGAAGAACATGGCCAGGTTCCCGTCTTCGGCTTCGATGCTTTGGGCAATCACACCGATACGGACGGCCATGTTGTGCGGGATATGACGGGAAATCCGGTCCTGACCGAGGGTTACAGGGTTCTGCTCATCATCCAGAACTACCCCGGCGGCCCGGCCATGGTCGCCGAACTTTCTTAATCCCGACCCGCGCGCGTTAAGGTTTTGCCTTGCCTGTGGGCGGGTTTTTCGCAATCTTGTTAACTGCTTAGTGTCCGGAATTGGGACAACGGCTTCGCGTCAGGATAGGCTGGCGCGAAAGAGGGTGCCTTCACGCGATGGCGTTGCGGCAGTTAAGCGTTCTGTATCTCGCGGCAGCGTCGAGCTTTGCCGTCGCGATCGTGCTTGCCCAGCACCCTGATCTCAATCGCGCCGTTCATACCGGCGCGCAGGCGACCATCGCCGGCAGCGAAATAACGGCGGTCGCCATCAACGATTATGCGATCCAGCCGAGCTGGTCTTTCACCAAGGCGCAGTCTGCAACGCTCTATCGTCAGGCGCGGAACGCGATGAACCCGCCGGTCCAGATGGCGCAGATTCCCGCGGGAGCCACGCCGAAGCCAGTCGCCGTCGCGCAGGCCAAACCCATCGCGCCCGCTATCGTCGCGAACGCGAAAATCCAGATGCGCGCGCAGGCACTGGCGCAACTGCAGAAGCCCGTGCCCGTGCTCGCGACACCCGACGCGCCGCAACTGCGCGCGCCGATCATCGATACCGCGCCGACGGTAACGCCGCCGGCCGATACGAAAGTCGCGGCCGTCACGCCGCCCGCCGCGAAGTTCACGCTCGCGCCGCAGGCGATGACGCCGCCAACGCCGGCGCCGATTCCAGACAATGCGGCGAACGCTGTCCCGGCGGACCATCCGCCGAGCCCCGGCGAACTCATCGCCGTCACGCAGCATCTGCGCGCCAGTCTTACCGCCGACATGATGGCGAATTTCGACCTGTTCCTGTTCGTGAGCAAAGCGCAGGGCAATTCCGTCGGCCAGCGCATGTATGTCTTTCAGAAACAGGACAGCGGCGACTTGGTGCTGCTGCACAACTGGCCGGTTTCGACGGGCCGCGAAAAAGATGAAATCGCGCCGAACGGCCTGAGCGAGCCGAGCATCACGCCGGCGGGTTATTACGAACTCGACACGCAGCGCATGTATGTCCACCATTTCTCCGGCCAGTGGCGCCAGCCCATGCCCTACGCGATGTTCTTCAACTGGGAGAGCCACGGCTATCAGACCGGTCTTGCCATTCACGGCGCATCGGGCAACGACATCGGTTTACTCGGCACGCGCGCCAGCGCGGGCTGCGTGCGGCTTGCGCCGGAGAACGCGCGCGTTCTGTTCTCGCTGATCAAGAACAACTACAAAGGCCTGATGCCGAAATTCGCTTACGACAAGCGCACGGCGACGATGAGCAATCAGGGCGTACTCGTCCACACCACGGACGGCCGCTTGCAGATGGCGGAGGGCTACAAGGTCCTCGTCTTCATCGAGAATTACGGCGGCGAGAACGTGGTCGCTGCATTGTTCTGACCCTTCGGGGCTCGCTTCGCTCGCACCTCAGGGTGACGTTCCCGCTATTTTGAATTCGTCACGGTGAGGTGCCGTCCAAAGGACGGCCTCGAACCATCAGGAATGTCCAGTCAGCAGCCAGATAATGATGATGACCGGGATCGGAACACCGACGAGATAGAGCAGGCAGGAGCGCATAGCACCCTCTTGTCGTACGACGCGCCGTCACAATGACCCAATGACGGCCGGGTTCCCAATCAACTCTTGGCGCGGCGCAGTTCGTAAAGCGCGACGGCCGCCGCGTTGGAGACGTTCAGGCTTTCCGTGCTCTTGTCGATTGGGATGAACGCCGCGACATCGCAATGCTCGCGCACCAGCCGGCGAATGCCCGATCCTTCCGAGCCCAGGACGATGGCGATGTCGCCTTCGGTCGCGGCCTCGCCGAGCGGCTGTTCGCCATCACCCGCGAGTGCGATCCGCCAGAAGCCCAGCTCGCCAAGCTGATCCAGCGCGCGGGAGATGTTCACGACCTCGACATAGGGGATCGTATCCAGCGCACCTGAAGCGGCCTTCGCCAGCACGCCGGATTCTGGCGGTGCGTGCCGATCCTGCACCACAACCGCGGACGCGCCGAACGCCGCCGCCGAACGCATGATCGCGCCTTCATTGTGCGGATCCGAAATCTGATCGAGGACGAGCACGATGCGCCGGCGGCCGGACGGCTCGTCCAACACCTCTTCCAATCCGCGTCGCGGCAGCTTCTCGCATTGCAGCGCCACGCCCTGATGCACCGCGCCTTCGGGCAGGACTCGTCCCACCGCATTCATCTCGACGATCTCATGCTTCACGCGGGCGAGACGTTTCGCGCCGATCTCGGCGGCGGCGCGTTCGGTCAGAACCGCGCGGATCAGCTTGCGATGTGGATTGGCCAGAGCCGCCGCCACCGCATGATTGCCGTAGAGCCAAAGGCCGTCCGGCGCGCGCGAATGCGTCTGCTGCTTGGGGAAAAAATGACGTTTGTCTTTGGGAAAATCTTTGCGGGGCATGGGGGCTTATAAGCCGTCGCCCGTCCGAGGCAAGAACTCGATTGCTGGTGCGTGTTACATCTGTTACAGAGGTAACAGTACGTTAGTCAAAGAGCGAGAGAGCGAGAGAGCGAGAAATGAAATCGGAAACCAGCGTTGTCCGGATTTCGCGCGCCTTGGATGAGAAGTTAGACGCGCTTGCCGCAAAAACGGGACGGCGGAAGAGCTTCTATGCCTCCAAGGCGATCGCGCAATATCTGGAGGATCTCGAGGACTATAATGCCGCCAAGGAAGCGCTCAAAAAATCGAAAAAAAGCTACTCGCTCGACGAGTTCGCCAAAAAACTCGGCCTGGACTATTAGAATTATTGAAGCGGCTGGTGCGCAAATCGAGTTACTTCCGAAGCCGCAGCGCGAGCACATTCTGAACTTCATCTATTTGAAGCTCAGACACTTCTCCAATCCAAGAACGCGCGGCAAAGCCTTGGAAGAGGAATTCGCTGGTTTCTGGCGGTATCGCGTCAACGATTACCGGATCATCTGCAAAATCGATGACCAGAGATCATTGATCCAGATCGTTCGCATTGGCCACCGTTATGACGTTTATCGGCCCGGTTGACAGGATCGCGCATTTGCCCGATATCCGCCGGCCCGAGGCCGAAATAGGCCCACAGAATTAAGAGTTTGGGGGAATGTCCCGAGCGGCAAAGGGGGCGGACTGTAAATCCGCTGGCTTCGCCTTCGTAGGTTCGAGTCCTACTTCCCCCACCAGCCTTCGCTCGCGAAGCGAGTGAAGGCGCATCCGCCGTAGCCCAAAGGGCGAAGGCGGACCGGTTGCCGCGAGCTTCGGCTGGCAGGCCATCCTACGCGTCGAAAACGCGCGGCTTCGGTTGGCAAGCCATCCGCCGCGCTCTACTTTAGAGTTTTGCAATTCGCGGGTGTAGCTCAATGGTAGAGCAGAAGCCTTCCAAGCTTATGACGAGGGTTCGATTCCCTTCACCCGCTCCATTCCTTGTTCTGGGGCTGCTCCTCATTCCGATGAATGCGAACGCGGCTGGCAGCGGCGCGTCTCTGGTCGGCAAGCATGGTCAGACCTATGCCAGTCAGCAGTTGCAGAATGACGTCCGCGCTGAGCTGGACGGCATCATGCCCATTCTGGTCAAGCGCGCGACGGGCGACGATCAATCCATTGCCTGCGGCACCGTGGAGCGCATCGACACCGTCGTCACCCTCATGGACTATCCGCGGCGCTGGTCCGAGACTTGGACCTATCAGGTTTGCGATACGCAGATTTCCATTCCCATCGACTTCACGCCGGACGGGCATGGCGGCGCTTATTTCTCAGCACATTCCGATGGCGCAATCGTCGGCTCGGCAGTCCGCAAGAATTAAGCCTTCGCGTTCAACACCGCTGCGAGCGGCGCGAATTGCGACGCCGCGCGTTCCAGCCAGTCCAGACCGCGTTTGATTTCCGCTGCATGCTGCGCGCGCGCCTGCGCCAGAACCTCGCTGCGCAATTTGGCGTCGTAATCATATTCCTGCGCCTTGGAATAACGGCGCATGTCAGGACCGGAAACGATCGCCTGGATCTGATTTTCGGACGCAGCGATGCCCAGATGCGCGAAACAGTCCGC
>DATCFN010000034.1:0-4447 GCA_036509475.1 Rhizomicrobium sp.
TTTACGCCGATCAGGCTACGCTCGAAGCGCACGGCAAGTCCGATCATTTTCGCGCCGCGGGGCCGAAGATCGCCCCGACCTTGGGCGGCAAGCCGGACATTCAATACTTCGATACGATCTGAAAGCCGCGATCATGGACATGTCCTTCTCGAAAGAAGACCTCGTCTTTCGCGACGCGGTGCGCCGTTTCATCGAGGCGAACTATGACGCGGATTTGCGCGCGCGAAACGCGCAATCGAAGAACGGTTATCTCGACAAGGACAGCATGCTGAAGTGGCAGCGTGCGCTGTATCGCAAAGGCTGGGCGGGTCCGAACTGGCCCAAGGAATTCGGCGGCCCCGGATGGACGGCGACGCAGAAATACATTTTCGAACTTGAGACGAGCGCGGCGGGCACGCCGGTCATGTCGCCGATGGGTTTGAAAATGGTCGGCCCCGTCATCATGGCCTTCGGCAACGATGCGCAAAAGAAAAGGCATCTGCCGCCGATCCTCGCCAGCGAGATCTGGTGGTGTCAGGGCTATTCGGAGCCGGGGTCCGGTTCCGATCTGGCATCGCTTGCCATGCGCTGTGAGGACAAGGGCGACCACTACCTGCTCAACGGTTCGAAAATATGGACCACCCATGCGCAGTGGGCGGACTGGATGTTCAACCTGGTGCGCACCAAGCCTGGTGGCAAACCGCAGGAAGGCATCAGCTTCATCCTGGTGGACATGAAAACACCCGGCATCCGCGTCGAGCCGATCGTGACGCTGGATTATCCCGTCGCCGGCCAACAGGAGATCAATCAGGTTTTCTATGACGACGTGAAAGTGCCGAAAGAAAATCTCATCGGCGAAGAGAACAAGGGTTGGGATTACGCCAAATACCTTTTGTCGTTCGAACGCGGCAATGCGTATGGCCCCGGTCTGAAGCGCGCGATAAAAAAGGTGCGCAAGATGGCGGAGCAGACAGATGCAAGCGGTGCCCGGCTGAGCGACGACGTGTCGTTCCGCGCGCGGCTCGACGATCTGGAGATTCAGGTTTCGGCGTTGGAGTTTTTCGAATTGCGCATGTTCAGCGCGATGAGCGCCGGTCAGCGCCCGGGCGCGGAATCCTCCATGCTCAAATGCAATGGCACCGACCTGCAGCAGGCGATTTCGGAATTGTCGGTCGAGGCCATCGGCTATTACGCGATGCCTTTCGTGCGCGACACCTGGGCCAACGCGAACGCGCCGCGCCCCGGCCCGGATTTCGCCGCGCCCGTCGCGCCCTATTATTTCAATCTGCGCAAAGCTTCGATCTATGCGGGCTCGAATGAGATTCAGCGCAACATCATGGCGAAGGCGGTATTGGGCCTTTGATCGCGTTTACGATTTCGTAAGCGTGTCCATGTCTTAGTTCTCAATCTGTGGTTGTCGAAAGGCGGCCGACTATGCGCCGGGGGCAAGGTGCATGGGCGATGGGACTCAAGAATTTTGCGCGCCGGACCGAAGGCGGCGTTGCCATCGAATTCGCGATGATCGCGCCGGTGTTTTTCGCGATGCTTCTTGGCATCGTATCGTATGGCGGCTATTTCTGGATCGCGCACAATGTTCAGGAACTGGCAAACGACGCGGCGCGGGCCGCGCTGCCGGGTCTGACTGCGAGCGAACGCCAGCAACTCGCACAAACTCAACTCACCGCCGAACTCAAGAATTACGGTGCGCTGGACGCGAAAGCGGCGAGCGCAATCTATAACGGCGACAGCAACGGCTACACGGTTCGTATCTCCTACGACGCTGCAAGCAGCGGCTTCTGGTCCGCCGCCGGTCTGGTGCCAATGCCAAGCTCGACGATCGTGCGATCCGCCTCGATCAAGCTGGGCGGCTACTGATGCGCGCGCTGTTTCAGCGGATGCGGGACATGCTGCGCGACAAGCGCGGTGCACTCTCGGTCATCACCGCGATTTCGGGGCTTGTGTTGCTCGGCTTCACAGCGGGCGCGGTCGATTTCGGGTCGGTGTTTCTGAAAGAGCGCCAGCTTCAGGGCATGGCCGATCTGGCGGCGATGGCGGCGGCGAGCAATCTCAATGAAGCGCAGAAAGCCGCAGACGAAACCGCGAAAGCCAATGACTGGTCGTCGCCCGTCACCGCTACGGTGGTAACCGGCAATTACACCGCAGACGCGACGCTCGCTGCGGCCCAGCGCTTCGCGGCAGGAGGTTCCTCGCCGGATGCGGCGCGTGTGACCCTGAAAAGTTCGGCGGACCTTTACTTCGCGTCATTGCTGCTGGGTCGGTCGTCGCTTCCGATTTCACGCAGCGCGACGGCCGCGCGCGCGGAACTGGCAGGTTTTTCGCTCGGCACGCGCCTCGCGTCGCTCAATGGCGGCATGGCGAATGCGCTGCTGAGCGCGCTGACCGGCAGTTCGGTCAACCTTTCCGTCATGGATTACAACGCACTGGCAAACGCGCGGGTCGATCTTTTTCAATATGCGAATGCGCTGAAGGCGCGCGCGAATGTCACCGCGGCATCGTTCAATGACACGCTGAACAGCAATGGGATTGGCGCAGGGCGGCCGTCAGGTGCAGCTTGCGCTCAACCTCGGTATCTCCGGCGTGGCGAGTGTGACGGCGTGGCTCGCCATCGGCCAGCGGCCAGCGAACTCGCCGTGGACCGCCATCACCGACAAGAACGACGTCATCGTGCGCACGGCACAAGCGCGGCTCTATCTCGATGTGAAGGTCGCGCCGAGCGGCGTTCTGGCTGGCGTGGCGAACGTCGACGTTCCGGTGTTGGTTGAACTCGCCTCGGCACAGGCCAAACTGTCGAGCATTTCCTGCGGCACGACGCCCGCGGACAATTCCGTTGTGCTGTCGGTCGCGCCCAGTTTGGGTGAGACGGCGTTGGGCCAGATCGACCTCAGCGAATTGAACAATTTCGAAGACGATCTTGTTGTCAGCCCAGCCGCGATGGTGAACACGGCGCTGCTGAAGGTGACCGGCTCGGCAAAAGTGAATATCGGCGGCAATGACTGGCAAACCGTGTCGTTCAGCGGTGACGATATATCGTCCGGTCTGATCAAAACCGTCGAAACGAAGGACATCGTCGCGACGACCTTTTCCAGTCTGCTGGGCAATCTGAATTTGAACGTGCAGCTTCTGGGCTTGAACCTCGGTCTTGGCCAAAGCGCCGTGACTCCGGTGATCCAGGCGATGCTGAAAACGCTGACCGTGCCGCTCGACGGCGCCATCGACGGGTTGACGAGTTTGCTGGGCCTCGGCCTTGGCGAAGCGGATGTCCGGGTGAACGGCGTGCGCTGCAACGACGTGGCGCTGGTGCAATGAATCCGACCCTCCTCTTGAGGGAGAGTCGAATTGCAAAGCAATTCGGGGAGGGGTCATTGGCCCACGAAGTCGGACCCCTCCCCGAAATTTGCTTCGCTACGCTTCGCGAATTTCGACCCTCCCTCAAGGGGAGGGTCGATTTGTTTACGGTGTGAGTGGTGCGTTCTTCAGCAGTTCGAAGAAGTGCGCGCTGTGCTCGCCGCCCATGGTGAAGTGCTTGGCGCCGGTGAAGTCCGAGATCTTTCCCCAGTTCGCGGCAACGGTATCGGCATCGGACCCATGTCCGAGATTGATGCCGGTCGACTCCACGATCTGCGCCGATGAAAATGCGCCCGCGGCCGCCGACACGATGACGCCCGTCGGCGCGTCATCGCTGGCCAGGAACACCACGGCCGGCGTCACATAGTCCGGCTTGAGCAGCGCCAGCATATCCGGCGGCATCAGGTTCTCGGTCATGCGCGTGCCCGCGACGGGGCAGATGGCGTTGACCTTGATGTTGTCCTTCGCGCCTTCCAGCTTCAGCGTGTTCATGAAACCGACGAGGCTGAGTTTCGCCGCGCCATAGTTGGTCTGCCCGAAATTGCCATAGAGGCCGGTGGAAGAGGTCGTGACAACGATGCGGCCGTATTTCTGCGCCTTCATGATTTCCCATGCGGCCTTCACAGGCTTCACTGTGCCCATCAGATGCACCTGCACCACCGCGTCGAAATCCTTGATCTCCATCTTGGAGAAACTCTTGTCGCGCAGGATGCCCGCGTTCGCGATGATGACGTCGATGCGGCCCCACTTGTCCATCGTCTGCTGGATGAGATGGGCGACGCCCGCATCGTCGGTGACGGATGCGCCATTCGCCATCGCCGTACCGCCCGCGTCGGTGATTTCCTTCACGACGGCGTCGGCAGCGGCGCTGTTGCCGCCGGTGCCGTCGACGCTGCCGCCCAGATCGTTGATGACGACCTTCGCGCCACGCTTGGCAAAATCGATGGCATGGCAACGGCCCAATCCGCCGCCTGCGCCGGTGACGATGACAACCTTGCCGTCATAGCGAATGGTCATGGCAAAACTCCCTTGGAAGTGGCTTTGAATTTGGATCGGCGGATTGATGGCCGAAGGCGGCGAGGGGGTCAAGCCGCCACGGATT
>DATCFN010000035.1:0-10254 GCA_036509475.1 Rhizomicrobium sp.
ACCAGCCCGCGTTTGCCCTTCATCATCGCGGCATCAGCCATGATTCATCCTTGTCTGTCTCGTTTTGAACCACGAGCACAGGCTTCGTGCTCGATCTTGCAAGTACTGTGCGCGATTACGCATCGGCCCGCTGGAAGATCAGCGAGGCATTGGTGCCGCCAAATCCAAACGAATTGGACAGCGCCCGCTCGATCTTCGCTCCGTCGATCCGCTTGCGCACGATGGGCGCGTCGGCGACTTCGGGATCGATCTCTTCGATGTTCGCGCTTTCGGCGATAAAGCCATTGTTCATCTGCAGCACCGAATAAATCGCTTCCTGCACGCCCGTGCCGCCCAGCGAATGGCCGGTCAGCGATTTGGTGGAATTCACCGGCGGGATTTTGCTGCCGAAGACTTCACGCAGCGCCTGAATTTCGGTGACATCGCCCACCGGCGTCGAAGTCCCGTGCGCGTTCACATAGTCGATGTCGCCCTTCACGGTCGCCATCGCCTGCTGCATGCAGCGCACCGCGCCTTCGCCCGACGGCGCCACCATGTCGTGACCATCGGAGGTCGCGCCATAGCCGACAAGTTCGGCGTAAATTTTCGCGCCACGCGCCTTGGCGTGTTCCCATTCTTCGAGAACCATCAAGCCGCCGCCGCCTGCGATGACAAAGCCGTCGCGATTTTTGTCGAAGGCGCGGCTGGCCGTCGCTGGCGTGTCGTTATACTTGGTGCTCATCGCGCCCATCGCGTCGAACAGGCAGGACAGCGACCAGTCGAGTTCTTCGGCGCCACCGGCGAAGACGATGTCCTGCTTGCCCCATTGGATCATTTCGGCCGCATTGCCGACGCAATGTGCCGAGGTCGCGCAAGCCGACGAGATGGAATAGTTCACGCCCTTGATCTTGAACCAGGTGGAAAGCACCGCCGAGCAGGTGGACGACATCGCCTTGGGCACCGCGAAAGGACCGATGCGGCGCGGGCTTTTGTTTTCGCGCGTGATGTCCACGGCCTGCACGATGTTGCGCACCGATGGGCCGCCGGAACCGACGATCAATCCGGTGCGCGGATTGACGATGTCTTTTTCTTCGAGGCCACTGTCGCGCAGCGCCTGTTCCATCGCGATGAACGCATAAGCCGCCGTATCGCCCATGAACCGTTTCGCACGCCGGTCGATCATCGCATCCAGATCGATGACGGGCTTGCCCTGCACCTGGCTCTTGAAGCCATGTTCCTTGTGTTCGGCAGATGCGGTGATGCCGGATTTCGCTTCGCGCAACGACGCGACGACCTCCTGCGTGGTATTCCCGATGGGCGACACGATGCCCATGCCCGTGACGGCAACCCGTCTCATGGCAACTCTCCTTCGATGATGAATGTCATATCAGCCCCGCGCGGCGGCGGCCGCTGCCTGTTCGTCGGTGACCAGGCTCACTTTCAGATCCTTCACTTCGTAGATCTGCTTGCCATCGATAAATACGCTGCCGTCGGCAACGCCGACCACCAGCTTGCGCATGATCAGGCGCTTCAGATCGACGTGATAGCTGAGCTTCTTGGCGGTGGGCAGGATCATGCCGCTGAATTTCACTTCGCCGACACCAACGGCACGGCCACGGCCCAAGCCGCCCATCCAGCCCAGAAAGAAACCCAACAACTGCCACAAGCCATCCAGCGGGAGACATCCGGGCATCACCGGATCGCCCAAGAAGTGGCATTTGAAGAACCAAAGGTCGGGGTTGATATCGAGTTCGGCGAAAATCTCGCCTTTGTCCTCTGAGCCGCCCTTGTCCGAAATCTTGGTGATGCGATCCATCATCAGCATCGGTGGCATGGGCAGCTTGGCGTTGCCCTCACCAAAAAGTTCCCCGCGCGCGCAGGACAGCAAACCGTCCAGATCAAAGCTCGATGGGCGCAAAACCGTGTCCGTCATTTCCTGAGGAATCCCGTTGATTTTCGGCCTCTTGGCGGCAAATCTCTTGACAAAATGCCTTCCAGGGACGATTTGTTCGTTAGAAGCATTCTAACCAAGCATCGGTCAGATTGCACGTTAGCAACATGCTGGTCCGGCGTCAGCGGCGCAAGGTCCAGCATATAAGAGGTATATGGCGTTGACGGCGAACCGGATCAAACCGGATTTGGACAAAGACAAAACGGACAGCGCATCTGTGCGCGTGCGCGGTGCCGGCCTGCGTCCGACGCGCCAGCGCGTGTCGTTGGCCGGTATCTTGTTCCGTCATGGCGACCGCCACGTCACTGCTGAATCGCTGCATGAAGAAGCTGCGAAGGCAGGCGTCCGCGTCTCGCTGGCGACCGTCTATAATACGCTGCACCAGTTCACCAGGGCGGGAATGCTGAGCGAAGTTGTCGTCGATTCCGGCAAAGCCTATTTCGATACCAATATCGGCGATCACCAGCATTTCTATGTCGAGGACAATGGCGAATTGATCGACATTCCCGGCGAGCACATTTCCGTCGCCGGGGTTCCCGCGCCGCCCAAGGGCATGGCGGTGGAACGGGTCGACGTCGTGGTCCGCATCAAGCGCGCCTGAACCAATTCAAAATTTCACTTTTGAATTATTCTAAACTGTTGACAGAGCCGTGCGCGTGGGAGCATCTTCGCGCCCGGTTTCCATTCCAAAGGAGAATGACATGGCCCATCTGAAAGATTCCAAGACCGCGCAAAACCTGAAAGACGCCTTCGCCGGCGAAAGCCAGGCCAATCGCCGCTATCTCTATTTCGCGCAGAAGGCCGACGTCGAAGGCTACAACGACGTCTCCACTGTGTTCCGCTCCACCGCGGAAGGCGAGACCGGTCATGCGCATGGCCATCTCGAATTCCTCGAAGAAGTCGGCGATCCGGCGACCGGCGAGCCGATCGGCGCGACCGATCTGAATCTCAAAGCCGCCATCGCGGGCGAGACGCACGAATATACCGACATGTATCCGGGCATGGCCAAGACTGCGCGCGGCGAAGGCTTCGACGAAATCGCCGACTGGTTCGAAACACTCGCGAAAGCCGAGAAATCGCACGCCGGCCGCTTTCAGAAAGCGCTCGAGACTCTGGGCAAGTAAGAAAAATTGTGAGTAGCGAATGGCGAGTAGCGAATAGTTACTCGCCATTCGTTTTTCTACTTCCTCCATTCGCTATTCGCCACTCACTATTCGCTGGTTCCCATGTCCCGTGAAGGCAGTCTCGACGCGCCGACGCGTCATCCGATCGACTGGCAGAATCCGGATTTTACCGATCCGGTAAAGCTGGACGCCGAGATGCGCCGGGTTTTCGACGTCTGCCACGGCTGCCGCCGCTGCTTCAATCTGTGCGACAGCTTCCCGCGCCTGTTCGACATGATCGACTCTTCGCCAACCGAAGAACTGGACGGCGTGAAGAGCGAACGGTTCACGGAAGTCACGGAGGCCTGCACGCTTTGCGACATGTGCTTCATGACCAAGTGTCCCTATGTACCGCCGCACCCGTTCCAGCTCGACTTCCCGCATTTGCTGTTGCGCCACCGCGTGGCCGAAGCGAAAGCCGGCAAAACAGATTTCACCGCACGGCAACTGGCCGAGATGGATCGCAACGGCAAGATGGCCGTGCCGCTGGCGCCGCTGGTGAACTGGGGTGCGGAGACGAACAACAAACTGACGCGTCCCCTGATGGATGCGGTGCTGCATATCGACCAGACGGCGACCCTGCCGAAATTTGCGTCGCAGACTTTTATGCGCGCCGACAAGAAAAAGCCCGGCACCGTCAACACATCTGCGCCCGCTTACGGCAAACGCAAGGCCGCAATCTTCGCCACCTGCTTCGTCAACTACAACAAGCCCGACACCGGCATGGCCGCACGCGCGGTGCTGAATCACATTGGCGTGGAAACCAAAGCCGCCTATCCGGGTTGTTGTGGCATGCCGTTCCTGGAACAGGCCGAAATGGAAAAGGTCGCAGCCCAAGCGAGGAAGGTTTCCGCCGAACTCGTCAAGCTGATCGACGAGGGCTACGACATCGTCGCGCCCACGGCATCCTGCGGATTGATGCTGAAATTCGAATGGGCGCTGGTGGTGCCGGATGACGAGAACGTCAAACGCGTGGCCAAGGCGACATTCGACATCGACGAATATGTCGTGGACACCGCCAAGCGTTTCGGATTGCCCGAAGGTCTGAAACCGCTAGACGGTGGCGTCACCGTGCATCTGGCCTGTCACGCCCGCGCGCAGAACATGGGACCGAAAGCCGCGGAGATGCTACGTCTTATCCCTGAAACGAAGGTCGACGTGATCGAGCGCTGCTCCGGTCACGGCGGCACCTTCGGCGTGGTGAAACCGACGCATACGGTGGCGGAGAAAGTCGGCCGCCCGGTCTTCCGCACGGCGGCGCAACAGGCGAATGGTTATATCGCATCGGATTGTCCGCTCGCCGGCCAGCACATCCTGCAGAACGTCCGCGCGCTGAACGCGAAGGACGGAAAAGAAACAAAAGCGAAGGAGGCGGAACATCCAATTCAAATCTTCGCCCGCGCCTATGGATTGGTGGAGTAACGCAAATGCCCGCAACGAACCGCACGATCACGCCCGCCGATATCATCGCCTATGAGAAATACGCAGCCGAGCGCGCGCAGTTTCGCAAGGACATCATCGCCGTGAAAAAGAACCGGCGCATGGAGGTCGGTCCCTTCGCCACCTTCTATTTCGAAAACTACGACACGATGCTGATGCAGGTGCAGGAAATGCTGCACATCGAAAAAGGCGGCGCGGAGCAGATCGGCGGCGAACTCGACGCCTACAATCCACTGATCCCGCAAGGCAGCGAGTTGATCGCAACCCTGATGCTGGAAATCGAGAATGTCGATGTGCGCAACCACGAACTCTTCCGCCTCGCCGGCATCGAGGAGAGCATTTATATCGAGATGGACCAGCAGCGCATCCCAGCCACGCCCACCGAATATGACGACCGCACCACGCCGGACGGCAAAACATCATCGGTCCATTGGGTGCGTTTCAAGTTCACGCCGGAACAGATTGCGAAATTCAAAAACCCCGCTATCACGGCAATTCTTGGCGTGGCGCATCCGGCCTATGGACATATGGCGGTGATTGCGCCGGACGTGCGCGCGGAGCTGGCGAAAGATTTTGCCTAGGACGCCGACGCGAAGGAGCGTGCATCCCGCCTGCCCCAGTCACGCGCAGGCTCATAGCGGCCATAGGCCATCACGAAACGCGGTACGCCGGTTTCGTCGGCGAGCGGGAGAAGCAGCATCTCGCCCACAGTCAGGCGCTGGAGAATGATGGGAAAGCGTAGCGGCCTTTTCACCGCCAGTGACAGAAGCGACGTATGCGTCCAGCGATCAGTCTGTTCCCGCGTGGCGCTCTCATGATCGAAAGTCTGGCCCGTGCGCTCGCTTAGCGACTGCGTAATGATTGTGCCGATGAGGCGAAATTTGAATCGCGGTGGGTCTTTCTGGATTTGTTCCGCAATCGACAGCCGCGGCAGATAAGGTTTGAGAGCGCGCGCCGGCAGATCGTCACGGGCCGGCAGATCGCGTTCGCCGCGCGCCCATTGCCAAAGCTCGATCAACTCTTCGCATTCGCGCATGACAAAGGCATTGCCGGGATCGCAATACTGCACCCAGCCATTCACCTGCGCCTGCGTGTTAAACTGCGCTATCGGATTTGCCGCATTCTCCATGTGCACAGGTGTAGCAACCGCGCGTCAACGCCGCGTTAATCGCGAAACTGACCCAAAACGGGTCAGCCGAGGCGCATACCCGTCAGAGTTTCCAACGCGGCGACAGCTTGCGGACCCGACTCTACCTTGATCGTTTGCATGCCCATCGCGCGCGCCGGTTTCAGGTTCACGCCAAGATCGTCGAGAAAGATACAGTTTGCCGGCGACACCTTCAGCGCATTGCACATCATCTCATAGATGCGCGGTTCGGGTTTGCGGATTCCGGTCTTGGCGGATTCGATGACGTGATCGAACAGCGCCATCACCTCCTTGGCGTAAAGCGTTCGGCCCTCGTTCGATCCCATCTGGTTCGACGGCACATTGTTGGTGATGCAGCCGGTTTTGTATTTTGTCTTGATGCGGCGCAGCGCTTCGATCACCTCGGGCCGAAAATCGCCGGACAACAACCCGATAATGTCCTTGCCGGGCACGTAATGGCCGAGCGCAAGGGCTTCATCGGCAAAGGCCTTGTCGAAGCCGGGCAGATCCAGCTCCGCCCGCTCAAACCGCGCCCAGGCATTGGTCAGATGGTTCTGGCTGTTGATCTTGCGGATGAGATCGGCCGGCAGATCATTCTCGCGCTCGTAGCGCGCGAAAGCCTCAAACGGCGATGTCGTGAAAACACCGCCGAAATCCCAGATCACCGCTTCGATCATTGCCGTCCCGTCAAGAAGTATCGCTTGCGCAGATCAAGCAGCCGCGCCCAAATGCGTCAAGGGAGAACGCGGAAATGAGCGAGCGGGTCGTGCATACACCGCCGGAATCCAGGGGCGAAGCGCCGCCGCGCGAACGGCTGGCCGGGCGGCGCATTCTGATCCTCGGCGGCGGACAAATGGATATCGGCGAAGACGATACGCCGGTCGGCAATGGCCGCGCGATGAGCGTATTGTTCGCGCGCGAAGGCGCGAACGTCGCCGTCGCCGACCGCGATCTGAAAAGCGCGCAGGCCACCGTTGCCATGATAGGCAGCAATGCTTTCGCCATCGAGGCAGACGCAACGAAGGAAGCGGACATCATCCGCATGATCGGCGAGGCCTCCGCAAAGATGGGCGGCATAGATGGTCTTGCACTGAATGTCGGCATCGGTGCAGGCGGCGCGTGGCTTGAGGGCGTGACCGCGGAAAACTGGGACAAGGTTTTCGCAATCAATCTGCGCAGTCACATGCTGACCGTGAAACATGCGATGGCAAAACTGGCCGACGCGTCGTCCATCGTGTTCATCGCATCCGTTGCGGGCATGACGGCGGGAAGCCGCCTGCCCGCTTATGACGCATCGAAAGCCGGGTTGTTCGGATTGTCGCGGCACGTCGCGTTCGAAGGTGCACGCCGCGGCATCCGCGCCAATGTCGTGGCGCCGGGGTTGATGGACACCTCCATCGGCAGGCTCGCCTCGCGTGGACGGCCCGGTCGTGCGACGACGAATGTGCCGCTCGGACGGCAAGGCACCGGATGGGAAACCGCTTACGCGACGCTGTTCCTGTTGTCCGACGAAAGCGCATACATCACCGGACAAATCTTGGCGGTGGACGGAGGTTTGACCGGATTATGAGCACGCTCACTTTTCCCAAAGCGCGATACGAGCCGGGCGTCGTCGGTTTCGGGAATGGCTCTTTCGCCTATCTGCAGCCGGACGGCGGGTGGGGCTTATCGAATTCCGGACTGGTGACGAGCGATGGCGACGCCTTCCTGATCGACACCATGTTCGACTATGCGCATACGCGCGCGATGTTGGACGGCTTCAAACGCGCGAGTGGCGCCAAAATCCGCACGCTGTTCAACACCCATCACAATGGCGACCATTGCTACGGCAACGCGCTGGTGGACGGCGCGCAGATCGTCGCCACGGAAGGCGCCAAAATCGCGATGGGACACGAGACGCCGGACGGGCTTGCGCGATTGATGAAGGTCGCGCCCGGCATGGGGCTGACCGGCGAATATTTCCTGCATTGTTTCGGGCGTTATCATTTCGACGATATCGACGCGAAACTTCCCGACCAGACATTCCATGGGCGCCTGACCAAACACGTCGGAGCCAAGACCGTCGAATTGATCGAAGTAGGTCCAGCCCATACCGGCGGCGACGCCATCGCTTACGTGTCCGCCGACAAAGCCGTCTTCACCGGCGACATCCTGTTCATCGAAGGTCATCCCATCGTATGGGCCGGGCCAATCGGCAACTGGATCGCTGCCTGCGAAATGATCGAAGGCATGGAGGCGGATGTGATCGTGCCGGGCCATGGCCCTCTCACCGACAAGCATGGCGTCTCGCGGGTGCGTGAATATCTCGCTTACATCCGCGACGAAGCGAAGAAACGCTACGACGCCGGCATGGGCGCGCTGGAAGCGGCGCGCGATATTTCTTTCGCCGACTTCTCCAACTGGGGCGATAGCGAACGCATCGCCGTGAACACCGCCACGCTCTATCGCGAATTTGGAGCGACGGACACACCGTCCGACGCCGCAACGCTGTTCGGATGGATGGCGCAAATCTGGAACGATAAAAAAGGAAAACGCGCATGAGCCTCATTGTCTACGAACATCCGCTGTCGCCTTACGCGCAGAAAGTGAAGATCGCGCTGGACGAAAAAGGGATCGCTTACGAGCCCCGCATGCCCACGGCCATCGGCAGCGGCCAGCCGGACACGGCGTTCCTCAAATCCAATCCGCGCGGCGAAGTCCCGTCGCTGATCGACGGCGATCTGTCGATCTTCGATTCCACCATCATCCTCGAATATATCGAGGACAAATGGCCCACGCCGCCGATGCTGCCGAAAGACGCGGCCGCGCGGGCCCGCGTCCGCATGATCGAAGAGGTGATGGACACCAGTTTCGAACCCATCAATTGGGGCATGGGCGAAATCCACTGGTTCAAGCGCGCCGAGGGCGAGCGGGCGCGCACGCTGGAAGCCAGCGCCCATGCGCAGGCGCGCGGGCTCTACGACTGGCTGACGCGGCAGTTGGGCGATAGCGAATGGTTCGGCGGCGCGAATTTCGGGTGGGGCGATCTGTCCGTTGTGCCCTATCTGAATGGCGCGCGCGGCAATCGCATCGGTCCGGATGAGAATTCGCCACTCGGCAAGTGGCTCGCGCGCGCCAATGCGCGGCCGTCCGTGCAGAAAGCGGCGCAGGCGGCGACCGCCGTCATCGCCAATATGGTGCAGGTCGATCAGGCCGTGAAAAGCGGGTTGTTCAAACGCGAATATCGCGATCATCGCCTCGAATGGATGATCCGTTCCGGCGGCCTGGAGATCGTTCTGGAAGGCATCCAGAAGAACAATATCCGTTTCTCCAACGAGTTGCGCTGAGCCATGACGAACGAAATCATTTTCCACCATTATTCGACGTCGCCCTTTTCCGAGAAGGTGCGTCTGGCATTCGGCATCAAGGGGTTGGAATGGCGCTCCGTCGAAATCCCCAACATGATGCCCAAGCCGGATTTGCTGCCGCTGACCGGCGGCTATCGCAAGACGCCGGTGATGCAGATCGGCGCGGATATTTTCTGCGACACGCAGATTATCCTGCGCGAGTTGGAACGGCGATTCCCCACACCGTCGCTTTTTCCGAACGGCAAGGGATTACCTTATGGGCTGGCCTTCTGGACGGACCGGCTTTTCTTCATGCCGACCGTCGGCGTGGTTTTCGGCGAGATCGGCGACATGATTCCCGAAGCATTCAAGGAAGATCGCGCAAAAATGTCCGGCACGGCGTTCTCCACCGACGCGATGAAAGCGGCGGCGCCCTTCGCGCGCGATCAATATCGCGCCAATGCTGCCTTCCTCGAAAGCCAGCTGGCCGACGGCCGCACGTTCATGTGGGGCGATAGCGCCACGGCTGCGGATATTCATTGTCACATGAACATCTGGTTCGCGAAGAGTTTCGTGCCGCAAGCAGCCGATCCGCTGCTCAAGGAATTTCCAAAAGTCGAAGCCTGGTATGCGCGCATGAACGCTATCGGCCACGGCAAGCGCAAAGAGATGGATTCAAAAGAAGCGATTGCCATCGCCAAAGCGGCGCAATCCGATGCCAAACCCGCCGTCGACCCGTTCGACCCGCGCGGCCTTAAACCTGGCGACAAGGTGAAAGTTTCCGCCGACGACTATGGCCGCGACGCGGTCGCAGGCGAGATCGTGTTCAGCAACGCGCATGAGATCGCGATCCGGCGGCATGACGATCAGGTGGGGGATGTCGTCGTACATTTCCCGCGGGCGGGATTTGTGGTGGTGCCGGATTAGACCGGCGTGCCGCCGATTTCGGCCGGACTGGCTCGGCCGCCGGCCAGATAATTCTGCCAGTTGTCCGCTGGTGTGAAGATGCCTGCGGCAAAGACGAGGTTCATCGCCCCATCTTCCGCCAGCAATGGCGCTTCGAAAAACTCGCCGACAAGGAATGCCTTATTGGCCGTGTCGGAACGGCTGACGAAGCGCAGCGGCATGCCGGAATCCAGTACTGCGTCCAGTGCTGCATTCCAGCGCGGAAGGAACGGGTCTGGAATGGTTTCATCGAGGAAGCGCCCGGTGAGATCTCCCATCACCTGTGCGAACTGCGTGCCCATC
>DATCFN010000036.1:0-2081 GCA_036509475.1 Rhizomicrobium sp.
TCATCGACGCCGTGCCGGACATGCCCAACTGTTTTGCGGTCATGGGCTTCGGCGGCAACGGCACGATCTACAGCATGATCGCGTCGCAGATCGTGCCGACATTGCTGCGCGGACGGCCCGACAAGGATGCCGATATTTTCCGCTTCCGCTAGTCGCCGCCGAACCAGCGGAAGGATACGGCCTTGAACGTTTTCTGGCCGATCGTCAGATCGCCCGTCATCACGACGGCATTCGCGTCCCCATTGCCCTTTGCGCCGGCCAGCGCCTTGAGATTGAGCCTGCCTGTGAATGTGACATGGCCGACCTGTTTTTCCGTTCCATCAAAGGCGACATCGCTGCCGGTGACGTTGAACGCGGACGGCAGAACGCGCGGCGCGTTCTGGTAATAGGGACCGAGTTCGCCCTGGAGTTGCTTGCTCGTCTTGTCGTCGAAACTCGCCATGACCGGTGCATATTCCGGCAAACGCTTTCCGCCCAGGAAGGATTTGAAATCCTCCGCGGGGCCGATGTCGATGCTCGACAGTTGAAATTTGCCGACGCGAATATCCGTTGCCGGGATGTAATAGCCGAACACGTCCACCTTGCTTTGATAGGCAAAGCCGGAAACCGGCGCCGCGCTGGCACAAAAGCCGATAGCCGCGCCAGACAGCGCAACCGCGACCGCAAGAAGCGGCGCGATAATCCGATTGTTCATAATGATGTCCCCGTTAATCCTTGAGTTGCTTTAACAATGCCATCGCCGCCGCCGGATTGCGCTCCTTGGCCGCGGAAATAAAATACAGGAATACGTCTGTCTTCTCAGGCTTCGCCGGTTTGGCGACCGTCGGCAGATCGGATGGCGCTTTGCCCGTCGCCCAATCCTGCGCCCGCGCCGCCCATTTCTTGATTGCCGCCCCAGTGTATCCGGTTTCGACATTCGCTACCGCCTGTTGCAGCCGGGCGTAAACGAAGTCCGCCGTAACATCCGCGATCTCGGGATAGGTTTCGTGGTGAGCATAGACGATGGCCGCGCCATATTTGCGCGCCAGTGCGACGAAGGCGGGCGTCACAAAGCTTTCGTTTCGTACTTCCAGCGCGTGACGCAGCTTGATACCTCCGGCAGCTTTGGGGAGCAGGACGAGGAACGCTTCAAAATCCTCCGCATCGAACTTCTTGGTCGGCGCGAACTGCCAGAGGATTGGACCGAGCTTGGCCTTCAACTCGGCAAGCCCGCTATTGATAAACATGTCGATGGACGGTTTGGCCTCGGCCAGCACACGGCGGTTGGTGGTGAAGCGGTTGGCCTTCACCGCAAAGACGAAATCGTCCGGCGTCTCGTCATGCCATTTGCGAAAGGTCGCGGGCTTCTGCGTGCCGTAATAGGTGCCGTTGATCTCGATGCTGGTGACCGCGCGGCTGGCAAATTCCAGCTCGCGCGTTTTGGGGTGCTTGACCGGAAAGAAAACGCCGCCCCGCCAAGGCTCAAACGTCCAGCCGCCAATGCCGACGCGAATGTCACCCGAAGTCTTGCTTTTCGCCATTGTTATGCGGTATTATAATACCGCTACCCTAAAATGCGCCAAAACTGGTGGTTTCTGCTTGACCGGCATGTACGTGTCGCGTACATCGCGCGGCTTCTGGGTGGCCGGGTCGCGCTTTTCGCTCCCGCTTCGCTGCCCGGCCATGGAGACAGTACAATGAAAACCTACTCGGCAAAGCCGTCCGAGATCGACAAGAAGTGGATCCTGATCGACGCCGAAGGGCTTGTCGTGGGTCGCTTGGCGTCGCTCGTGGCGCTTCGCTTGCGCGGCAAGCACAAACCGACGTTCACCCCGCACATGGATTGCGGCGACAACGTCATCATCATCAACGCGGCGAAAGCGCTTCTGACCGGCGATAAGCTGCGGAAGAAAGTCTATTACCGCCACACCGGTTACATCGGCGGCATCAAGGAAAAGACGGCCGGCGAGATCATGCGCGGGAAGTTCCCGGAGCGCGTGGTGGAGAAGGCGATCGAGCGCATGTTGCCGCGCGGTCCCCTCGGCAAGCGCCAGCTTTCCAACCTGCGCGTCTATCCGGGCACCGAGCATCCGCATGAGGCG
>DATCFN010000037.1:0-4660 GCA_036509475.1 Rhizomicrobium sp.
GATCCATACGAGCCGATCCACATTCTTGTCGCGGAGCTGGACGGCAGGATCGTCGGCATCGTTCACTATCTTTATCACCGCAGCACATCGATGATCGAGCCAGTCTGCTATTTGCAGGACCTGTTCACGCAAGACGGCTTGCGCGGCAAAGGCGTCGGACGCGCGCTGATCGAAGCTGTTTATGCCGCCGCGAAAGACGCCGGTGCCAGCCGCGTCTATTGGATGACGCACGAAACCAATCACACCGCGATGAAGCTCTACGACGCCATCGCGGACAAATCCGGCTTCCTGCAATACCGCAAGGCGCTGCGCTGATCTGCTGGCGTAGGGGTGGCTATTTTTGGGTGGGTTTTTCGCTGGCGATGCCCAAAACGCTGCTGTAACACATGCCGATTATCCGGACCTGGGGCCGGAAAAATTCGATAGTGCCGAAGGGGAATTTATATGCGCATGAATCACATCCTGCCGCTTGCGGCAGCAATGATGTTTTTGTCGTCCGCAGCATTTGCCGATGTCGATGTGCCGCCGGCCGGCAATGACTGGAGCGGATTTTATATCGGCGCGGAAGGCGGCGCGCAGTTCGACCACACGCACTTTGCCCTGCCAAGCGACACGCACGACGATCTGCAACAGACCAGCAAGGACAGGACGTCGATCACCGGCGGTGGGTTGTTTGGATATAGTTTCCAAGCCGGCAACACCGTGTATGGAATCGAAGGCGATGTTTCCAGCGGCGGCGGCACCAGCAGCGTGACGGCCTGCACCGTGCCGGACGGGTGCTTCGTCACCACGCACGATTCCTTCACGACGCTCAATCACCTGAAGAGCAACTGGAGCGGCCGGTTGCGCGCGCGCGTCGGCTTCGTCAGCGGCGACATGCTGTTCTACGCGGCCGCGGGCTACAGCTATGCCGATACCAAGTTGTCGCTGGTTGGACTTTGCTTCAACGCCGCCAACCCGACCGTGCCGCTGGTGTTCAACTTCGCGCGTTCCAGGAACCTGTCGGGTTTCAATCTTGGCGTCGGCATGGAGCGCGAACTTGGCGAGCATTTCGTGGCGCGCGCCGAATATGTCTATGACGATTTCGGCAGCACGACCTATGCCGGCAGTGCCGAATGGAACGATCGCCGCATTTCGGCGAATGACGGCATGTTGCGGGTGGCGGTGGCGTACCGCTTTTAATTCGACAAACACATGGCGGCCCTGCCGGTGGCCGCCATGGACGTTTGGTTCGGACGAGAGATAGACTCGTGCGCTTTTCTTGCGCGAGACTTTTCATGCTTCCCGGCCGCTTCGCACAACTGCCGCCTTCGTCTTTCGCGATGTTGGCGACGCTTCTGGACAAAGACAAACCCGGCGCGCCGCCGATCAGCCTGTCGGTGGGCGATCCGCGCGGTGCTGTTCCGCCTTTCATCCTGGAAGCGCTCAACACCAACGCGCATCAGTTCGGCGAATACCCGCCGGTCAATGGCACCGCTGATTGGCGCGAAGCAGCAGCGGCGTGGCTGCGCAGGCGCTTCGAACTGCCGGACACTGTCATTGATCCCGACAAGAACGTCCTGCCGCTGAACGGCACGCGTGAAGGCCTGTTCCTCGCGCCGATGATCGTGACGCCGGAGCAAAAGGCCGGCGCGCGGCCCGTCATCCTGCTGCCCAATCCATTCTATCAGTGCTATGCGGCGGCGATATTGGCATCCGGCGCCGAGCCGGTCTTCGTTCCGGCGACGGCAGCGTCTGGATTCCTGCCCGACTATGCGGCACTGCCCAAAGCGGTGCTCGAACGCACGGCAGCGGTTTACATCTGCTCGCCATCCAATCCCGAAGGCGCCGTGGCGAGCGCGGAATATTGGAGCACGCTCTTTGCACTGGCGGACCAATATGATTTCACCGTCTTCTCCGACGAGTGCTATGCCGACATTTACATCGACAAGAAGCCGCTCGGCGCCTTGACCGCGCGCTTTCGGCAAGCCGGAAATTTTGAGCGGCTGCTGACCTTTCACTCGCTCTCCAAACGCTCCGGCCTTCCCGGTTTGCGTTCTGGCATCGTGGCCGGCGACGCAAAGCTGATGGAGCGCTTCCGCGCCTTTCGCAATTATGCCGGCCCGCAAGTGCCGATGCCGATCATGGCGGCGAGCGCCGCGGCATGGCGCGACGAAGATCACGTCATCGCCAATCGCGCCATGTATGCCGAGCGTTTCGCGCTGGCCCAAAGGTTGCTCGGCAACCGGGCCGGCTTTCGCATTCCCGATGGTGGTTTTTTCCTCTGGCTCGATGTCGGCGACGGCGTCGCGGCGACGCAGAAACTCTGGTGCGAAGGGGGCATCCGGGTCCTGCCTGGCGCCTATATGGGACGGGAAATTAACCCGGGGAAAACCCAGTCGAATCCGGGCTTTTCCTTCCTTCGCGTGGCGCTCGTTAGCGATTTGTCAACCATTCGGGCCGCATTCGAAAGGATGGGCGAAATTCTGAGTGGGGACGTTTAATGGGCACGTCGCGACGCGCGATGGGCGTTTATCAGCCGCGCAATCGTAAAGCCGCGTTTGCCGACGCCATGGCCGACGCACGGCGCACGATGATGCACGCCCTCAACATCGTGGCGCTGCGCGGTGCGGGCGCAATTCTGTTTGCGGGATCTCTGGCGGCGTTGATCGCGCTGGCGACCTACAGTTCCGCCGATGCCAGCCTGAACACGGCGACGGGCGCGGAGCCGACCAATCTTCTGGGCGGCCTTGGTGCCACGGCGGCGGACATTCTTCTGCAAACTTTCGGCATGGCGGCGCTCGCCTTTCTTGCTCCGCCCGCCTTCTGGGGCGTGCGTGCGCTGTCCGGCAAACATCTCAAACATGCGATCCTGCGCGCCTTTGCGTGGCCGCTGGGTACGCTCTTCGTGTCCGCCGGTCTTGGCATCATTCCCGGCCCTGAGAGTCTTCCCGCGAAAACCGGCGGATTGATCGGGCTGTCCGTAGCCGGCCTCTCCATCCATGCGGCGCATATCTATGGCGCGCCGTGGCTGGCAACTGCGTTGCCGCTGCTCTTTCTCGTCATCGGCGTTCCGCTGGCATTTCTGGCGACGGGCGTTCATTTCATCCGGCTGGCGCGCAACATGGCGAACGTCCCGGCTTTCTTCCTGTGGGCGCATGAGCGCACGCGCAGCGCCATCAGCGAGTTGCGCGCCGAACGCGACTACGACCACGAATCCGATGACGATTCCGAATATGAGCTTCACGAAGACGAGGAAGAAGGTGTCTACGGCCTCAGCGTGAAACCGGAACGCGTCGCGGCAACGCCGTCGCGCGACGACGATCGCAAGCCATTGCGTGTGCGCCGGGACGAGTCCGCGAAAAAGCCGATCCCGCTGAAACCCGCCAAGCAGCCCGCGCTCAATCTGGCGAGCAGCGAATATCAACTGCCGGCACTGGGACTGCTGAACGAGCCGGTGCGCCTGCACGATGCGACGGCATTGTCCGACGATGCGCTGGAAGAAAACGCGCGCATGCTGGAAGCGGTGCTCAGCGATTTCGGCGTGCGCGGCCGCGTGATGGCAGTACGGCCTGGTCCGGTCGTGACGCTTTATGAATTCGAACCGGCGGCGGGCGTGAAATCGAGCCGCGTGATCTCGCTGTCCGACGATGTGGCACGCTCCATGAGCGCGGTGGCCGCGCGTATCGCGACCATTCCCGGCCGCAACGTCATCGGCATTGAACTACCAAACCAGAATCGCGAAACGGTGTTCCTGCGCGAGCTTCTGTCCAGCACAGAGTTTGAAAAGGCGCGCGCACCGCTGACCCTCGCGCTCGGCAAAACCATTGGCGGCGAGCCGGTGATGGCCGATCTGGCGAAGATGCCACATTTGCTGATCGCGGGCACCACCGGCTCCGGCAAATCCGTCGGCCTCAACACCATGATCCTGTCGCTGCTCTACCGCATGCCGCCGGAATTGTGCCGCATGATCATGATCGATCCCAAGATGCTGGAACTGTCAGTCTATGACGGCATCCCGCATCTGCTGACGCCCGTCGTCACCGATCCGCGCAAGGCCGTCGTCGCGCTGAAATGGGCGGTGCGCGAAATGGAAGAGCGCTATCGCAAGATGAGCAAGCTCGGCGTGCGCGGCGTCGAAGCGTTCAACGAACGCGTCCGCAAGGCGAAGGACAAAGGTGAGCAACTCAAACGCACGGTGCAGACCGGCTTCGACCGCGAAACCGGCAAGGCAATCTACGAAGACGAAATGCTCGAACTGGAGCCGATGCCATACATCGTTCTGGTGGTCGATGAAGTCGCCGACCTGATGATGATCAGCGGCAAGGAAATCGAAGGCGCCGTGCAGCGCTTGGCCCAGATGGCGCGCGCGGCCGGCATCCACCTGATCGCGGCGACGCAGCGTCCGTCAGTGGACGTCATCACCGGCACCATCAAGGCGAACTTCCCGACCCGCATTTCGTTTCAGGTCACATCGAAGATCGACAGCCGCACCATCCTCGGCGAAATGGGCGCCGAGCAACTGCTCGGACAGGGCGACATGCTTTACATGGCTGGCGGCGGACGCATCAGCCGCGTGCACGGGCCCTTCGTGTCCGACGAAGAGGTCGAGAAGGTGGTGCGCCATCTCAAGTCGCAGGGTCAGCCGGAATATCTCGAGGCGGTCACCGCGGAAGAGCCG
>DATCFN010000038.1:0-2193 GCA_036509475.1 Rhizomicrobium sp.
TAGCGCTTCTGGTCGGACTTCTTCACATAGTCGAGCAACCGGCGGCGCTGCGAAACCATCTTGATGAGGCCGCGGCGCGAATGGTTGTCCTTGTTATGCATTTTGAAATGCTCGGTCAGGTTGGCGATGCGTTCGGAAAGAACGGCCACCTGTACTTCCGGCGAACCTGTGTCGTTTGCGCCGGTCGAATATTCCTTGATGACTTCTGATTTACGGTCGGGAGTGATCGTCATTTTTCTCTACAAGCTCCGGTCATCCAAAGTTGAAAACACGAAACGGCCTTAGCTCCCCTTGCGCGAGTTCTGCCAGTGCAACTGGCTCACCCTCTGCGGTAGAGAGATAGACCGTGAGACCTGAGAGATCGTCCGCATCCGGAAAGGCGTCCGTGATGCGGGCGAAGAGATTCGCACGCATCAAAATCGGATTGCCGCTACGAAGGCGAACCGCGTCCGGGCCTGTCACTGCCAGCGCCGGGATGCCGTCCAGCGCGGTAGAAATGGGCCTCAGGTGCTCAAAAGCGGCGGGACTATGCATAAAACCCCTTAGCGTTTCTAGGGGAATCGCGTCCTTCTCCTGGAACCCGCCCACGGCCGCCCGGCGGAGCTGGGAAACATGGCCCACGGTGCCCAGTTTCAGCGCCATATCTCGGACCCAAGCCCGGACGTAAGTGCCTTTGCCACAACGCATTTCGAACTCGGCATGGTCGGAATCGGGCATCGAAAGCAGGCGCGCTTCCAGCACATGGACGGTCCGCGGTTCCAAGGTCACGACTTCTCCATCGCGGGCCAAATCATAGGCGCGGGCGCCGTCGACCTTGATGGCGGAGTAAATCGGCGGGGTTTGGGTAATGGCGCCGACAAAGGCAGGTATAGCGGCCTCGATGGCCTCGCGGGTCGGGCGAACGTCCGATGTGGCCGTCACCGCGCCTTCGGTGTCGTCGCTGTCGCGGCCTTCACCCCAGCAGGCGGTGAAGCGATAGGTCTTTTCGGAATCCATCGCATAGGGGACGGTTTTGGTCGCTTCGCCGAGCGCGATGGCGAGGACGCCGGTCGCCATCGGATCGAGGGTGCCGGCGTGACCGGCCTTCTGTGCATCGAAGATGCGGCGCACGGCGCCGACGACCTGTGTAGAGGTGACGCCTTGCGGCTTGTCCACCACGACCCAGCCGTGAACGGCATTGCCCTTTTTCTTACGGCTCATTGGATTCTGTGGAATCGGTCTTGGCCGCAAGATCGCGCGCGACACGTTCGGTCTTCAGAAGATTTTCAATCCTCTGCGCTTCGGCGAAGGAGTGATCTTCCAGGAACCGCAATTCGGGCGTGAACTTCATGGTGATCATATGGCCCATCTGGCCGCGGATGAACGCCTTGTGGCGGTTGAGCGCGGTGATGATGCGATCCGCATTCTTGCCGCCGAGCGGTTCGCAAAACACGTTGGCATGACGCATGTCGCCGGACGGCTTTACTTGCGTGATCGTCACCGACACGCCCTCCAGATCGGGATCGCGGATTTCGTCACGCGTCAGGATCTGGGAGATCGCATGACGCAGCATTTCACCGACGCGCAACTGGCGTTGTGACGGTCCTTTGTTTCGGGATTCGGACGGATGTTGGCGATGGTGGGGCATTATCAATCTCACTTCTCATTCTCGCTGCATCAACATCCTTCGTTGTTGAAGCGAGAATCCAGGAATTGGACCTGGTCTATTCAAACCGCCTGGCTCCCGGCTCGCGCTCCGCTTTCGCTACGCTGGCCGGGACGACAGGTTCTAAAGTGCGCGCTTGATGGTCTCGACGTCGAAGCACTCGATCACGTCGCCCTTTTGCAGATCCTGATAATTCGCGAAGGACATGCCGCATTCCTGGCCGACCACCACTTCGCGCGCATCATCCTTGAAACGCTTGAGCGTGGACAGTTCGCCTTCGTGAATAACGACATTGTCGCGGATCAGGCGCACCTTGGCGCCGCGGCGCACAACGCCTTCGGTGACGCGGCAGCCCGCGACCTTGCCGGCCTTGGAGACGGTGAAGACTTCGAGGATTTCCGCGTTGCCGAGGAATTTCTCGCGCGTTTCCGGCGTCAACATGCCGGACAGCGCTGCCTTCATGTCATCCACGACGTTGTAGATGATGTTGTAGTAACGGATTTCGACGCCGTCACGCTTTGCGCGTTCGCGGGCCTGCGCGTTGGCGC
>DATCFN010000039.1:0-4851 GCA_036509475.1 Rhizomicrobium sp.
GGTTTTGCCGATGTCGTCGTGGCCGTACCGCAGGCCTGGATCGACGTCTCCACGATGGCCGATCTCGATGATGTGTGCGCCGCGTTCTATCAGCATCATCGCCGCCGTCTGCGCATCGCAACCAAATATGTGAACCTGACGCGGACTTTCTTCTCGAATGCCGGCATCTGGGATTACCGCATCGTCGAAAGCGCGGGCGCGACAGAGGGCGCGCCATCCGCGGGCGCCGCCGAAGCCATCGTCGACATCACAACGACCGGCGCCACGCTGGCCGCGAACAATTTGAAAATTCTCGACGACGGAACGATCCTGAAAAGCCAGTCCCATCTGGCGGCGAGCCTGTCCGCCGATTGGAGCGGAGGCTGCGCTGGCGCGGCGAAACGCCTTCTGGCGCGCCTCGCCGCGCGCGAACGCGCGAAAACATCCCTGGTGCTGCGCGCGCGTTTGAACGGTAAACCGGATGCGGCGCTCGGCGCGTTGGCGAAAATCGGCGTTTCGGTATTGTCGCGCCACTCCAAAGGCAACGCTGCTGGTGAACACGCCCTGCTCTGCCCGCGCGAAAAGCTTACCGAGGCGATCACGCTTTTGCGCAAGCGCGGCGCGAGCGGATCGGTGACGGCGCAGACGGTAGACTATGTCTTTGAGACCGAAGATCCGATGATCGCGGCCTTCGCGAAACTGGTGAAGGCCTAAGCCGCCAAGGCCCGCGCCAATCGCAACGCATCGTCTTCCTCGTGATAGATGCCGAAGCCGATGCGCAGCCGATCGCCACGGTGATCCACGATGACGTTTTTCTTCGCGAGCGCCGCTTTGATGGCGCCGGCTTTATCGGTGCGGAAACATAAAAACCGCCCGCGTCGGCTTTCGTCGGCGATCAACAACATCGCGGCATCCACTGGTCCGGCGTGCCTGCCGATCGCGGCAAGAAACGCGCGTTCAATGCTGCGGACATGGGCCAGCATCGCATCGACGCTCAAATTTTTCCGAAGCAACCAGTCCTGCACCGCATTGAAACGATAGAGCGCCGAAACATCGAAGGTCGCGCCCAGGAAACGGCTTCCGTCCGCCGCGTAGGGAACGCCAGCGCCACCGCTTTCTAATGCGCCAAAGCCTGCATACCAGCCGGTGTCACGCGAGCGTTGGCCGTAACCGGGTGGAGCATGCAGGAAGCACGCGCCCTCGCCCGCCATCGCATATTTGTATCCGCCGCCAAGATAGAAAGCCCGATTGGCAACGGCGTGGACGTTCACCGGTATCGCCATGAAAGCGTGATAGCCGTCGATGACGACAAGCGTTTCCTTGTCCGGTACTGCGCCGACGATCTTCGCCACGTCACGAACGGCGAAACCGGAATCGAAAAAGACATGGCTGAAGAAGACAAAATCATGTCCGCCGGCCGACGCGGCATCGGCGAAGCGTTCCTCGAACGTAGCGAATGGCTCGGTCGGAATCCGCGTGACCACAGCAAGCCCGTCTTCTTCCAGCCGCGCGATCTGGCGGGAAAAGCTCATGAATTCGGACGACGTGGTCAGGATGCGGACGGGCTTTCCTGCTGGCAGGCAGGACAGGATGCGCAGCACGAAAGCATGCGTGTTCGGCCCGAATGTAACAGTCCGCAGATCGGGCAAGCCGATCTGCCGGGCGATATGCGCCTGCGCCGCGGGGATCACATGTCCGAACACATGATCCCATTTTGAATCCAGCAAGCGCGCGGCGTCACGCCACGCAGCCTCCTGCGCCAACAGCGTTACGTCGGGCCACGGGTGGTGGCTATGCGCCGCCACATGAAGCGGCGCACCGGGCGCACCGACGCTCTGCGTGAAGCCTTTCATTGCGGCGAAACGGGACCGGCCTTGATGTCGGGATCGTTCAGATGCTCCGCCTTCCAGCGCATCATCATCGATATACGGCTGCGGCCCGACGGATGATCGTAGAACACGAATTCTTCCAGCGGCGTTGGATCGAGCTTGCGGTATTCGCTCAACTGCAACGTGGCCAGCGCAAAACCGTCCGGCTGGCGCACCGCGTTCACGCCGAAAATATCGGCCTGCGCTTCGGTCGTGCGCGTGATGGTGTTCTGAACCGGCGTGGCAAGAAGAAAGAAGAACGTCGCCAGCGCGGCCAGCACCGGCAAGCCCGCGGGATCATCGACCGTCCGCACGTCCCAATTTCCACCGAAGATCAAGGTGAGAACATTGAAGCCCCATGCCGTAAACGCGAAGCCGACGAAAAACAGCAGCCCCGTCATCATCAGAAGACGGGTCGTGTGATCCAGAACGTAATGCCCCATCTCATGCCCCAGCACGGCGATGATCTCGCGCGGCGTCGAGCGATTGAGCAGATTGTCGTTCAGGGAAATGCGCGTCGTGCCCAGCGCGCCCGACACATTCGCGGAAATGCGTTTGGACTGCTTCGAGGCATCAAACTCGTAAACATTGGTGACCGGAATGCCCTCGGATCGCGCGATGGAAAGGATTTGCGTTTTCAGCGGGCCTTCCTTCAGCGGCTGGTAATGGTTGAACAGCGGCGAGATGAAAACGGGCGCCAGCGCACCGGCCACGATCAGGAACACCACCGTGACCAGCGTTCCCCAAGCCCACCAGAACCGCCGCGTGGCCCGAATAACTGAATAGATGATCGTGAGCAGGATGACGAAGATCACCAGCGACACGCCGAACCCCGTCGTGAAATCGCCAAACCATTGCAGGAAGTTCTGATTGGACAGTCCGTAGGCGTGCTCGCGGAAGAAGTCTTCATAAAGGGTCAGCGGAAAGCCCAGTACCGTGATGCCGACAAAATAGATCACCACATAAATAGGCACCTGCCAGAAACGCGAACGCGTGCGGCGTTGCGCAAAATCGCGAATGGCCGCGGACGCCTTCGTCCAAAGCAGCAATGCCGAAATGGCTATCGCATAAAAAGCATCGACGAAGATGAGGACATAGCCGCCCTCGAAATAGGAATCCGATTTCGCGCGGGCGTCGCCCTTCACTTGGGCGAGGTAAGCATTCGTCGCTTTCTCGGCATCGAATGTCACCGGCGGAGGCGATGCCTTCGCGATGAGCGGAAGCGCAGACACATGCACCGTCGAGATGGGAGCCGCCGCGGGCTGCGCTGCGAGATGAAAGACAGGGCTCGTGCCGAGCAGAGCGATCAGCGCCAGCAGCCCCGCGCGCAATAGAGATTGAAATTTCATGGAATCCTCCAGCTCGACCCGGCGAGCCTATCAGATGATCGGACGCCTTCCACACATTTCAGGACGAAATCAAAGCGCGATAGAGTGCGATGGTATCGGCGCACATGCGCTCGCGCGAGAAGTTGCGGCTGACATGGGCACGGCCCGCGCGGCCCATCGCAGCGCGAACGTCGGGGGTCGTGGCCGCTATGCTCGCGATAGCTGTGGCAAGCGCAACCGCATCACCCGGCGGCACCAGGACACCCGACACATCCGGCAAAACAGTTTCGCGCGCGCCGCCATGATTTGCCGCGATCACAGGTTTCGCCATTGCCGAGGCTTCCGCCGCCACGCGCCCAAAAGCTTCCGGATCGGTCGAGGCCGATACCACAACGTCGGATGCCGCATAGGCCGCCGCCATGTCGCTGATGTGCCCGGAAATGAGAACCGCTTTCTCCAGGCCCGCTCCCGCAATCGCATTGCGAAGCTCCGTCTCATATTCCGTGCGCCCCTGCGCGTCGCCCGCCAGGACGGCCTTGATCTTCCCAAGACCGGCTTCGGATTTAAGAAGCGCCAGTGCTTCAATCAGGACGCCTTGTCCTTTCCAGCGCGTGAGACGGCCCGGCAGCAGAACGACAAAATCGCCGTCGTCGACGCCCCAGGCTTCTCGCAAACGCGAAATCCGCTCCGGTGAAATTCCGGCGGGATCGAAATTCTCAAAATCGATGCCGCGCGGAATGACGGCGAGCCGGGCGGGTTTGAAGCGATACTCACGGGCGATGTGATCGGCCGTCCATTGCGAGTTCGCTATCACCGCATCGCCGCGCAACATCACCGAATTGTAGAAACGTTTCACCGCATTCGAGGCGTTGTAGAAGCCGTGATAGGTCGCGACAAAGGGAATGTCCGTCCAGCGGGCCGCCAGCAACGCGCTCCATGCAGGCGCGCGCGAGCGGGCATGGATAAGATCGATTCCCCGCGCGCGGATCAGATCGCGCAAGACCCGCGCGTTGGAATAGATCACATGCGGAGCCTTTGACGCGGCATTCATGCGAACCAGCTCGCCACCCACCGCCGCCAGTTCCGGCTCCAGCCGTCCCCCGTTCGATGCAACGAGCGCCGCGAAGCCGTCCCGCACCAATGCGGCGGCGACATCGATGGCTGTGCGTTCCGCGCCGCCGGCATCGAGCGCCGGAATGATCTGGAGGATGGCGGGCTGGGCGTGCGCGGAAGAAGTCAAGGACCGTCCGATGATGAATCGCGGCGCAAGCCGCTTGATAGCGCCGCGACAATCGCCCATTTGCCGCGCGGCGGAAAGCCTGTCGCCGAAGATAGATTTGCCGCCTTGCTTTCGCCGCGCCGGGCCGCTTTTCTAGCATCATGCGCCTTGTCACCTTTACGCTCGCTTTGCTGTTGCTTCCCACCCTCGCGGTGGCGGATGTGCTTGACGATCCATCGATCGGCGGCGGCGACCGCTATAACAACTGCCTGCTGCTCGTGCGCCGCGAACCGCAGCGCGCGCTGGATGCCGCGCTCGATTGGGAAAAATCCAGTAACCATTCGGCGATGCATTGCGTGGCGGTGGCGCTTGTCGCGCTTCGGCGTTATCCCGAAGCGGCGGGACGGCTCGACAAGCTCGCGCGCATCACGCCCGGCGGCCCCGACAGCGCCGCATT
>DATCFN010000040.1:0-4684 GCA_036509475.1 Rhizomicrobium sp.
TCATGCCGGTACCGGCGAGGCCCATTCGCTCATCAACAATGGCGAGACGGATGCGCATGTCTTTGTGTTCAGCGAGGCGTTCCGGCGCAACTCCCGCGCGCGCCATCCCAACGATGAGGCTGCCGATGAGGGCCTCAAGAAGATGGGCATGTTCTGGACGGATGCGCCCGCGCACAAGCTCGGCCCCAACCGCGGTAAGCCGGGCGACCTTTCGGGACGAAAGCGCACGCTGCCGAAGCATGTCTCCAACTGGCGCGATATCATCGAGAAGAAATCCAACCACTACGCCAACAGCACCGAAGATCAGACAATTCCGGCGCGGTTCGGCCGGCGCGCGCGGATCGCACGCATCGGCGTCCATCTGGATATGCTGAAGCCGGGACGGCGCACGTCCTATCCGCATGCCGAGCGCGATGAGGACGAGTTCGTCTATGTGATTTCCGGCAACGCCGATTGCTGGCTCGACGGACATCTTCATCCGATTGGCGCGGGCGACTTCGTGGGCTTCGCCGCGGGGACAGGCATCACACACACGATCATCAACAATAGTGACGCGGATGTTTTCATGCTCGTCGGCTCGGAAGGCAGCCGTTTGCTGGGGCAATACTGGTATCCCTGTCAGCCGTCGCAGAACAAAGCCATCGGCGGACGTTATTGGGCCGATCATCCGGTGCCGAAACTCGGCCCGCATGACGGATTGCCGGACGCCTTGCGCGCGCGACTTCCGAAAGCGGCGCGGCGCAATGCCATTGCGGCCAATGAGGCGGCTCGGCATTTGCAGCCCGCCAGGAAATCCAAAACGAAACGATGAAGCGATTTTATAAAAAATCGTCCGTCGGGGAATCCGGCGGCGCGTTTCAGGTTATGTTGGATGGCAGGTCTCTGAAGACGCCGTCCGGTACGCAACTCAATCTGCCAACGCGCGCGTTAGCCGGAGCTGTCGCCGAAGAATGGAACGCCGCGGGCGAGAAGGTCGACCTGCACGGCATGTTGCTCACGCGGCTGGCGTTCGCGGCAGTCGATAGTGTCGCCAGGAATCGCGCCCATGTGGAAGAGCAGGTCGCGGGTTTTGGCCGCAGCGATCTTTTGTCTTACCGCGCCGAAGGGCCGGCTGCGTTGGTCGCGCGCGAGAACGCGGCCTGGAATCCGCTACTCGATTGGGCGGCGGAGCAGTACGGCGCACGCCTCGCCGTGGTCAGCGGCATTACCCACACGGAGCAGTCCGCGAAAGCGATGGCCGCGCTCGAAAAGGCCGTTCGGGCGCAGGACGATTTTGCGCTGGCCGCACTCCATGCGGCGGTCACGATCACGGGATCGCTTGTTCTTGCGCTGGCTTTGCGCGAAGGCCGCATCGACGCCGGCGAAGCCTTCGCGGCGGCCACCGTCAACGAGTCTTTTCAGGCCGAGAAATGGGGCCGCGACGAGGAGGCCGACGCGCGCTTCGCGAACCACGCCGCGGAGCTTTCTGCTGCCGAACGGTTCATGCGGCTTTTATAACCTCCCCACAAGGGGGAGGTAATTCGTACACTTGACCCTCCAACGCCGTGCCCACAATCTCCGGCACATCTCGCATTCTCGAACGGGCACATCCCATGAAACACATCATCCAGGAATTGGAAAAGCGGCGCGAGCAGGCCCGGATGGGCGGTGGCGAGGCGCGCATCAAGGCGCAGCACGCGCGCGGCAAGCTGACGGCGCGCGAGCGTGTCGGCCTGCTGCTCGATCCCGGCTCGTTCGAAGAGTTCGACATGTTCGTCGAACATCGCAACACCGATTTCGGCATGGAAAAGAACAAAATTCCCGGCGACGGCGTCATCACGGGCTGGGGCACGATCAATGGCCGCATGACCTATCTCTACGCGAAGGACTTCACGGTCTTTGGCGGCTCGCTGTCCGAAACGCATGCGCAGAAGATTTGCAAGATCCAGGACATGGCGATGCAGAACGGCGCGCCGGTGATCGGCCTGCTCGATGCGGGCGGCGCGCGTATTCAGGAAGGCGTCGGATCGCTGGCCGGTTACGGCGAAGTGTTCAAGCGCAACGTGCTGGCGTCCGGCGTCGTGCCGCAGATTTCGCTGATCATGGGACCATGTGCGGGCGGCGACGTTTATTCGCCCGCGATGACGGACTTCATCTTCATGGTGAAGGACACGTCCTACATGTTCATCACCGGACCGGATGTGGTGAAGACGGTGACGCAGGAGGATGTGACGCCCGAACAGCTCGGCGGCGCGAAAGTTCACACGACAAAATCAGCCGTTGCGGATGGCGCGTTCGAGAACGACGTCATCGCCATCGAAGAGTTGCGCCGCTTCTTCGATTTCCTGCCGCTGAACAATCGCGAGAAGGCGCCGCACTGGCCGACCGATGACGAGCCGCAGCGTCTGGACATGAGTCTCGACACACTGATCCCTGAAAATCCGAACAAGCCCTATGACATGAAGGAGTTGATCCTGAAAGTCGCGGACGAGGGCGACTTCTTCGAGATCGGCGAGGCGTTCGCCAAAAACATCATCACCGGTTTCGGCCGCATCGAAGGCAATACGGTGGGCTTCGTCGCCAACCAGCCGATGGCGCTGGCCGGTGTGCTCGACAATGACGCCTCGCGCAAAGCCGCGCGGTTCGTGCGCTTCTGCGATTGTTTCAACATTCCCATCGTGACGTTCGTGGACGTTCCGGGTTTCCTGCCGGGCACGGCGCAGGAACACACCGGCATCATCAAGCACGGCGCGAAACTTCTCTTCGCCTATACCGAGGCGACATGCCCAAAGGTGACGGTCATCACGCGCAAGGCCTATGGCGGCGCCTATGACGTGATGGCGTCGAAGCACATGCGCGCCGACGTGAACTATGCGTGGCCGACCGCGCAGATCGCGGTGATGGGAGCGAAAGGCGCGGTGGAAATCATCTTCCGCCAGCAGATGGGTAATAAAGATGAGATCGACTTGCTGACGAAGGAATATGAGGACCGCTTCCTCAATCCGTTCATCGCGGCGTCGCGCGGCTATATCGACGACGTGATCCGGCCGCATTCCACGCGCTGGCGCATCGCCCGGTCGCTGCGCATGCTGAAAAACAAGCAGGTGCCGCAGATCTGGAAAAAGCACGACAACATCCCGCTGTGAGCCTCGCGATGCGCATGGCTTTTGCCGCTCTAAGTCTTGCGCTATTCGGAATCTCGATTGCCTATGCCGACGATCTGTCCGGAACATGGACCGGATATTGGGTCAAGGATCACGATCCGTTGCCGGTGACGGTGACACTGGACGCTTCGGGTAGCGGCTTCACGGGGCATTTCGATTCCGATGCGATCCAGGTGGCCGGCATTCCGTGCAGCGTGGTGCGCGAAGACGGCGACAAGATTCATCTTGAAGTCAAAGGCGACCAAACGACGACGACCTTTGACGGTGTGCTCGCCGGCGGCGCGATCAAAGGGACATTCACCGAAGGCACAAAGCGCGGCGCTTTCATTCTCAATCGCGCGGCGACGCCGCCACCGGCCGTCGCGACACGCGATGTCACGTTCACGGACGGTGATGCAAAGCTCGCGGGCACGTTGCTGTTGCCGTCCACACCGGGAAAACATCCCGCGATCCTTTTCCTGCAAGGCTCAGGCCCGGAGGGGCGTTGGGCCAATCACTGGCTCGCGCAGAAATTCGCGCAAGCCGGATTCGTTGCGCTAATCTACGACAAGCGCGGCGTCGGACAATCGACCGGCGACTGGAAGATTGCCGGTTTTGACACGCTGGCGGCCGATGCCGTCGCGGGCATCCGGATGCTCCAGTCCCAGCCGGAGGTCGATCCCAAGCGCGTTGGCATTTACGGGCATAGCCAGGGCGGCACGATTGCCCCGATGGTGGCGGCAAAAGCGGGCGATCTCGGCTTTGTCATCGCGTCGGCGGCGGGCGGTATCGCGCCCGCGGATGTGGAACTCTATTCGGTGGAAAATTCGGCAGGTGTATCGAAACTCCCCACGGATCAGCAGATCGCGGCGAAGGCGTATATCGAAGCGCTCATCGGTGTTGCCTATCGCGGCGAAGACCGCGCGACGCTCGATGCGCTGGCTGAAGCCGACAAGTCACAGCCCTGGTATTTCGATCCACCGCCGCCTGGCAATTTCTATTGGGCGCTATCGCGTCAGATCGCGGGCTTCAATCCTTCGCGGTGGTGGAGACAGGTGCATGCGCCGGTCCTTCTTGTTTACGGTGCGCACGATGAGCGGGTGCCGCCGAAAACGGACCTGACCGCGATCCGGTCTGCGCTCAAAGCCGGACACAATGAGCACTTCATGTCGATCGTTTTCCCCGGCTCCAATCACATCTTCACGGTTGTCGATCCGGCGAAAACGACGGGGTGGCCGAAACGCGAACCTTCCTATGCCGCCACGCTTATAGACTGGGCGCGTCAGCAGGTACGGCCACAACCGCCCAATCTTTAGTTTTCCGGGACCGTGATGGTATGCATCCGCAGTTGTTCGGGGGAGTGGCGGTGACGGGAGAAACACTGGACATATTCAGGCGCACGTTTTCGCGCCTGCCGGTGATCTGGATTTCCATGGTTGTCATCGCGACGGGCGCGAACCTCGTCGACCTTGTCTATGGCACCGGTGCGGGACGCGCTTTCAGCATGTTGCAGGTGGCTTCGATCATCATTCGCTTCTTTGGCGTCTTCTGGCTCGGCGCCG
>DATCFN010000041.1:0-6051 GCA_036509475.1 Rhizomicrobium sp.
GCCCAGGCGTCTTTCATCAGCGCATTGCTGGGCAGCGTCTTGTCCACCGTCTTGCGGGCGGTCTCGACCCCGGCAACCGGCAAATCCGCGGCGGCGAGTTTTCCGATCTGCACCAGAACCGAGGCCTGATCCCAATATATGTGTTCGTGGACCAGCTTGCCGTCCTGAAATTTCACGATGGCGACAAGCGGGACTTCGACGCGCTTTCCGGTCGGCGCCACGCCAGGAAGCATCCAGTCGATCTGGCTTGTATGCGTGAAGCTGAAGATCATCTCGTCCACGAGTTGATCCTCGCCGACCGTGCGGCTGACCGGCGTCAATGTCGTGTCGGGCGGATTGCCGCCGATGAAATGGTATTTGTAAAAGCGCTTGAGCTGGTCATGACCCACACCGCCCGTCATCGTGGGGATGTGATTGACATAAGGCGCGACCACCATCGTTGCCATCGTGGCGTCGACGTCGCGCGTTTCGAATTCGAAGCGGCAATGTTCTTCCCACAGGGCAACAAGATCGTGACGGGCCATCGGCGTCTCTCCGCAATGTGTGGGCCAGCCTACCCTCCAGCGCCGGGTTACAATAGCCGCTCGTAAAACCCGCCCCATCTTCGCGTCGGATTCACCAGATGGATTTCCAGAATCCAGTGACGCGCGCGGCCGTTATCGTCGGGATCACGCATCCGCTGCGTGTTGCGCGGCGCGATGCGGTGAAGCTCCTTGTCGCCGGGAACGCGTTGCGCATGCGGAAACTCGCCGACGATGTGGCCCGCGATGGTGCCGCCGAAAATCCAGCCCGCCTCCGTCGCCACCTTTTGCGCGAAGGCATAAAGCTGCGCGCCAGTGATGTCGGGTGAGGCTTCGTAATGCGCCTTCGCCACATCGAAGAGGCGCGGCAGGTCGGCGACGAGGCGTTTCTTTTCCGGGTCATCGCCCAGCGCATAAGAGCGACCGATATCAGCTTCCCATTGGTCGTTGCCGGTCGCGAACACCGGGCCGAGATCCAGATAGACCGTGTCGTCCGGCTGGATTGTCTGGATCGGCGGATTGTCGGAGAAAATGCAGACGGTGTTCGCGCCCACGCGCACCACACGCTTGTGCCAATGAATGTTCACGCCGAAATCGCGCTTGGCGAGAATATAGATCTCGTCATCCAACTGCTTTTCCGTCTTGCCGGACGTCAGCAACCCCGCGCGTTCGATGGCGTCGAACATCGCCATGCCCCGCGCTTCGGCGGCTTCGAGGCCTGTGCGGATAGTGGAGTCGGTAAGTGAGGGCTTGTCCATGCGCCGCAAGCTAGATGAAGCCGCTGTGTTTTCCTCCCCCGTTTTACGGGGGAGGTGGCACGCGCAAAGCGCGTGACGGAAGGGGTCTGTGGAAACGAAAAATGCGGAGAGAGTGTCGTCACCCCCTCCGCCTCACCACGTTCGGCACCCCCCGTAAACGGGGGAGAAAATTATTACTCCGCCGCCAGAAGCGCGCTGCCTTTGGAGGTGTCAGCGAAATTGATCGTCTGCAGATAGCGGATACCTTCTTCAGCGATGTCGTCGCCCACCATGCGTTCGCTTTCGTTCTTCAGCTCGTCCATGTTGATATACATGCCGTAGAAGCTCTTGGTGCGGTCGGTGATGATGCCGGCGTTGAGCAATGTCTTCACCAGCACGCGGAAGATGTTGGCCGATTGCTTCATCGCGTTGCGGCGGTCTTCATCGGTGAAGGCTTCCATGATCGCGGCGCGGGCGTCCTGCCAGTCGATGCCGACGGCATCGTACACCACCTTCATCTGCTCGGAGTTCACGAGGTTGAACAGCAAAGTCTGGAAGCATTGCGCCGCCCAGTCCTCGACAAGATTGTGCTCTTCGGCGGAAAGCTTGGGGATGGTGCGGTCGGCCCAAATCTTTCCGAATTTGTGATGGAAGGCTTCGTCGGTCATCACCAGCTGGCACATCTTCACCAGCAAAGGATCGTTGCTCTTCTGGTAGAGCGTGGCGAAGGCGCCCATGGCCAAGCCCTCGACCAGCATCTGCATGCCGACGATCTTCTTATAAACTTCCGGCGCATTGACCATCTCGGTCAGCAGGTTCTTCAGCGTCTCGCCGCAAGGCAGCGGCGAGCCCCAGCGCGCCTTGATGTAGGATGCAAAGGCCGTGACGTGGCGGGCTTCTTCGCGCGCCTGGTTGGCGGCGTATTCCTGCGCGCCGGGATCTTTCAGGATGTGGCAGAGCGAAGCGGAGAGGGCGAGTGCGCCTTGCTCGCCATGTAGCAGCGCCGACAACTGCCAGCGCGCAGCTTCGTTCGCGAATTTGATTTTCTGTTCCTCGCTCATCGCATCGCCGATGCGCGTGGCGAAGATGGCGAAGAATTCCTTCGGCAGCACCGTTTCCTTCGTCATGTCGAAGGGCGCGTCGAAGTCGATATATTTCTTGTCGAGCGGATCCCAGAAATGATCGTGGGTCGCGCTGATGATCTTGTCGAAAGCGGTGGAGCGCTTGCCGTAACGCTCGGTGTCCAGCATCGCCGGGAAATCATCCGGGGCCGCCGCGTCATAGGCATTGTCTTTGGTGATCTGAACCATATCTGTCTCCTCGCGCGGGACTGGGCTTTGTCCAATATGCGCGCGGGCTATCCCAAAATCAAGAAAAATGACGCTAGCGTCATCATTTGTGACGGTCCGTCATGGCCCTTTTGCTTTTGATATTCCGAGCAAAGGAATCTCACGCGGAGCCGCAGGGCCGATCACTCGTCGCTCAGCGTGCCCTTGGTGGAAGCGACACCGCCTTCGAGGCGTTCGTCCGGCGTCATGGCTTCACGTAGTGCGCGGGCCAGACCTTTGAAGCAGCTTTCCACGATGTGGTGGCTGTTCTCGCCGTAGAGATTTTCGATGTGCAGGGTCACGCCCGCGTTTTGCGCAAACGCCTGGAACCATTCCTTGAACAACTCGGTGTCCATCTCGCCCAGCTTCGGCTTGGGGATCGACACGCGCCACACCAGATAGGGCCGGTTGGAAACGTCGATGGCGACGCGTGTGCAGGCTTCGTCCATCGGGATCAGCGCCGAGCCGAACCGCGTGATGCCGGCGAAATCGCCCAGCGCCTTTTTCACCGCCTGACCGATAACGATGCCGGTGTCCTCGGTGGTGTGGTGGTAATCGACATGGATGTCGCCCGATGCGCGCACCTTCAGGTCGATCATGGAATGGCGCCCGAAACTCTCCAGCATGTGGTCCAGAAAGCCGATGCCGGTGTCGACGTCGCAATCGCCCGAACCGTCGAGGTCCAGCGATACGGCGATCTCGGTTTCCCGCGTCTTTCGTTCCACGGTTGCGGTGCGCATGGGGCAAGCCTATTTGAGTCCTGAGCCTGATATAACAGCCCCACGGATTAAGCGGAAATGCCCGAGAAAAAATCTGAAGACCAGCGCTGGCGGTCCACCACCATTCTTTCCGTCCGCAAGGGCGGAAAGGTCGTTGTCGCGGGCGACGGGCAGGTGACGTTGGGCGCGACGGTGATGAAGGCCAATGCCCGCAAAGTCCGCAGGCTGGGCAAAGGCGAGGTCATCGCCGGTTTCGCGGGCGCCACCGCCGACGCCTTCGCGCTGTTCGAGCGGCTGGAAGCCAAGCTGGAGCAGCACCCCGGCAATCTGGCGCGCGCCTGCGTCGAACTGGCAAAGGACTGGCGGACGGACCGCTATCTACGCCGTCTCGAAGCCATGATGGCGGTGGCCGACGCCAAGACCTCTCTTATTCTTTCGGGCACGGGCGATGTGGTCGAACCGGAAGACGGGCTGATCGGCATCGGCTCGGGCGGCCCTTACGCGCTGTCCGCCGCCAAGGCGTTGTTCGATTCGCCGATGTCCGCCGAAGATATCGCCAGGCGCGCGCTGAAGATCGCCGCCGACATCTGCATCTACACCAACGAAAATGTCACCATCGAGAGTCTCGACAGTCCATGAGTGCGTTCTTCACGCCGCGTGAAATCGTTTCCGAACTGGACCGCTATATTGTCGGCCAGCGTGAGGCCAAGCGTGCGGTCGCCATCGCGCTACGCAATCGCTGGCGGCGTCAACAACTGCCCGAAGCGTTGCGCGAGGAGGTGCTGCCGAAAAACATCCTGATGATCGGGCCTACCGGTGTTGGCAAAACGGAAATCTCGCGGCGTCTCGCGAAACTGGCGCAGGCACCGTTTCTGAAAGTGGAAGCGACGAAGTTCACGGAAGTCGGTTACGTCGGCCGCGACGTGGAACAGATCATCCGCGACCTTCTGGAAATCGCCATCGCCCAGGTGCGCGAGCAAAAACGCCGCGATGTCGAAGCGCAAGCCGAAGCCCGCGCCGAAGAACGCGTGCTGGATGGATTGGTCGGCGCGAATTCATCGGCCTCGACGCGGGAGTTGTTCCGCACGCGGCTGCGCAATGGCGAGTTGAACGACAAGGAAATCGAGATCGAGATGAAGGATGCCCGTGGCATGCCGGCCTTCGAGATTCCAGGCATGCCCAATGCGCAGATCAGCATGGTCAATCTGGGCGACATGTTCGGCAAAGCCTTTGGCGGCAAGTCCAAACCGCGCCGCATGACGGTGGAACAGGCGCACGAACCGCTCGTCGCCGAAGAAGCCGACAAGCTGCTCGACAATGACACCATCATCCGCGACGCCATCGAGAATGCCGAGCAGAACGGCATCGTCTTTCTGGATGAGATCGACAAGATCTGCGCGCGCTCCGAACTACGCGGCGGCGGCGATGTCTCCCGCGAAGGTGTACAGCGCGATCTTCTGCCGCTGATCGAAGGCACGGTGGTTTCGACCAAGCATGGCGCGGTGAAGACCGACCATATCCTCTTCATCGCATCGGGCGCGTTCCACACCGCCAAGCCATCGGACCTGTTGCCGGAACTTCAGGGCCGCTTGCCGATCCGTGTGGAGTTGAAAGCGCTGACGCGCGATGACTTCCGCCGCATCCTCACCGAGCCGGAAGCCAGCCTCATCAAGCAGTACGTCGCGTTGATGGGCACGGAAGAGGTCACGCTGGAATTCACCGATGACGGCATCGACGCGCTGGCGGATATCGCGGCGCTGGTGAATGCCACGGTCGAGAATATCGGCGCGCGGCGGTTGCACACCGTCATGGAGCGCGTACTGGACGAGATCAGCTTCACCGCCACGGATTCGAGCGGCCAGAAACTCACCATCGACGCGACCTATGTGAAGGCGCGCGTGGAAGATCTCGCCAAGGATCAGGACCTGTCCCGCTTTATACTGTAGTTGACCAAAGCGCTATTTAAAGCTCTCGTCTATGTCGGTAACTGATGCGTTTCCTTGGATACGTGCCCAAAAATCGGCGGCGTAGAGACGGTTTCGATGGTCGTAGCCGGGTAGATCGTATGTTCCCTGCGTTGTAATGAGCACGACATCCCAAATGATGGGCCCGACTTCCTTCAAGAAAAGTTTGGGATCATCGTATTTGATACCGATTTCCGACAAGGGATGAAGTTTCGGCCCATCTTTAGTCAGGCGCATATCATAGTGTGCAATTATCTTCTTACGTGCACGGTCAAACTTTTGTGCCCGTTCGCTTGTAAGCATTTTTGGTAAATTTGCACGAACTCTCGAAACAGCAGAGTCAAACGATTGACTCTGCGTTTTAATATCTTCCGCTACCCACTGGTCGCGCCAATGCAAGATTTCTTCTTCGGACCAATCTTCTTCCTCAAGTCCATCACGCGAATTGTGCGGGGTCGAAAAATCTTCTCGTAGCGCCAAAAGAACTTCTGATTCTTCTGCGAGTCTCCAGATATTTCTTAGGCTCGGAGCCCTTAAGTCCGAATCCAGAACGAATGCCCAGATATCTCTGATTAAATCGAGAATTAGAGTGGTACGAAGCGAAATAAATGCGTGTGCGCCATACGAGTTCTCAAATCGTGATGCTATCGCATCACCTAGCATTACAGTTGCAAATTTCTGTGCTCTCTGAATCCATGGGCTTCCATGATTCGGAGGTCATGGATGAGAGTTGCATCAATCGAGACGACGCTGGAGCTTTGGGCGTCGTCGCTGCGCGAGAT
>DATCFN010000042.1:0-6656 GCA_036509475.1 Rhizomicrobium sp.
ACGCGCCGATGGTTAGCATCATCGCCGTTTCGGAAAACGCCCATAGATAGGTCACCGGAATGGCGAGCAGCGCGCCCGCGATCATCGTGCGGCGGCGGCCGAAACTCTGGCTGATCGCACCGAACGTCCAGCCGCCGATAATGGCGCCGATATTGTAGATCACGGCGATGCTGCCCACGGTCGCGGGTCCGAAATGGTGCTGCACCTGCAGGAATGTCGGATAGATGTCTTGCGTGCCGTGACTGAAGAAGTTGAACGCCGTCATCAGCAGCATGGCGTACAGCGCCAGGGTCCAATGTTTTTTGATGACCTGGAACGTGCTGACGCGCGCATGTTCGACTTTCCATCCTGGCGATTCCGGGACATGACGGCGGATATAGAGGATGAGCAGCGCCGGGATCACACCGACCATGAACATGCCGCGCCAGCCGATGTGATTGTAAAGAAGCGCATAGACAACCGAGGCGATGAGATAGCCGCTCGGATAGCCGGATTGCAAAAGACCTGACACAAAGCCGCGCGATTCCGGCTTCACCGTTTCCATCGTCAAGGATGCGCCGATGCCCCATTCGCCGCCCATCGCGACACCAAACAGCGCGCGAATGACGATGAAGGAAATCAGGTTCGGCGCGAAAGCCGTGGCAAGACCCAGCACCGAATAGATGCCGACATCCGCCATCAGGACCGGACGGCGGCCAAACCGATCCGCCAGCCGCCCGAAGATGAAGGCGCCGACGGGCCGCATCGCCAAGGTCAGCGTGATGGCGAGCGCGACAGCTTCGTTGCCGACGCCAAATTCATGCGCGACATCCTTCAGCACGAAGACCAGCAGGAAAAAGTCGAACGCATCCAGCGTCCAGCCGAGATAAGAGGCCGCAACGACGTGTTTTTGCGCCGATGTCCAGCCTTTGAATGCGTCGGCTATCGCCATATGCGGTCCCCTCAAGATGCGCCACGTTAGAAAGCAGCAGCGGTGGGTGCAATGCGCAAATGACGGGCCGCTTTGCGTCCCGCGACTCGGCGCGGTACGAGTTCACGGCATCGAAGTGATTCGCGCGCGTCACGTTCGCGCATTCCAGTCGGGGGACATCATGCAATTTCGGACCATTTTGCTGGCGGGTATCGCCGCCATCGCCGTTGCGAGTCCGGCCGTCGCGGGCAGCGGACTTTATGTGGGTGCGGGCCTCGGCATTGAATCGCCGATGGATTCGACCTGGCATGCACCGACCCTCGGTCAGTTCGGCCAATACAGCCTGAAGAACTCCAACACCTTCCTGGTCGATGCCGGATACAAATTCAGCAGCGGCTTCCGCTTTGAACTGGAGGGGCAGGACGACCATTTCGACGGCGACAAGATCAACATCAGCCAGCTTTCGTTGTCGTCGCCGCTGAAGGGCCACATCTCCGAAGCGACCGTCTTTCTGAACGCCAATTACGACTTCCCGATTTTCCTGGGCTGGGGCGCGACGGTGGGCGCCGGCGTCGGCAGCGCCTGGAACGACGCGCACGGCTCGGCGTTCAACGGTCTTTCGATCGTGCATGGCAGCGACCGCGCCTTTGCCTGGCAGGTCGGCGGCGGCATCGTGCACAATCTCCTGCCCAATCTCGATCTGCAACTGGACTATCGCTATCAGGGGATCGGATCGACGACGATCAGCGAATCCGGCGCCGGCAGTTTCGAACTCGGCAATATCAAATCGCAGACGGTGACATTGAGCGCGCGGCTTTACCTGCTGCCCTAGTTCACCAGCCTCGCTTGCGTTTTTGATTTGATCTCATCCGCCGTCACACCCGGCGCGATCTCGATGTTTTTCAATCCGCCCGGCATGACGTCGAAGACGCCCAGCCCGGTGATGATGCGATGAACGCAGGTCTTGCCCGTGAGTGGCAAGGTACACGCCTTCAACAGTTTCGGATTCCCGGCTTTGTCGGTGTGATCCATGATGACGACGACGCGCTTGACGCCCGCAACAAGATCCATCGCGCCGCCCATGCCCTTCACCAGCTTGCCCGGCACCATCCAGTTGGCGAGGTCGCCGGTCTCCGACACTTCCATCGCGCCGAGGATAGCCAGATTGATATGGCCTCCGCGGATCATGCCGAAACTGTCCGCCGACGAGAAAAACGATGTGCGCGGCAACGCCGTCACCGTCTGCTTTCCGGCATTGATGAGATCGGCATCGACTTCGTCCTCGCGAGGGAACGGACCCATGCCCAGCATGCCGTTCTCGCTCTGCAAGGTGACGTCCATGCCGTCGGGGATGTAGTTCGACACCAGCGTCGGAATGCCGATGCCGAGGTTCACATAAAAACCGTCACGCAATTCCTGCGCGGCGCGTTTGGCCATGTCGTCGCGTGTCCAGGGCATTTCAGTTCTCCCGCACCGTGCGCTTCTCGATGCGCTTCTCGAATTTTCCGGTTACCACGCGCTGCACGAAGATGCCCGGCGTGTGAATCCGGTCGGGATCGAGCTTGCCGGTTTCCACCAGCTCCTCGGCTTCCACCACCGTCACCTTGCCCGCCGTCGCCATCATTGGATTGAAATTCCGCGCCGTCTCGCGATAGATCAGATTGCCTTCGTGATCGGCTTTCCACGCCTTGACGACGGAAAGATCCGCGACAAGGCCGCGCTCCATCACGTAAGTCTCGCCGTCGAAATCTTTATGTTCCTTGCCGTCTGCGATAATCGTGCCGACGCCGGTTTTGGTGTAGAACGCCGGGATGCCCGCGCCTCCTGCGCGGATGCGTTCGGCGAGTGTGCCCTGCGGATTGAATTCCAGTTCCAGTTCACCGGCGAGATATTGCTTCTCGAAGGTCGCGTTCTCGCCGACATAGGACGAGATCATCTTCTTGATCTGGCGCGTCTGCAGCAGCAGGCCAAGGCCGAAATCGTCCACGCCCGCATTGTTGGAGATGACGGTGAGGTTCTTCACGCCGCTGTCGCGCAGTGCCGCGATCAGGTTTTCCGGAATGCCGCAGAGCCCGAAACCGCCCGACATGATCGTCATCCCGTCGAACAGCACCCCCTCAAGCGCCGAGGCCGCGGATTTATACAATTTCCCCATATTCCGGCACCTCGCTTGACGGGAGGGACTTGCTCCCTCTTTTGTGGCATTACGATTACGGGCATCGCACTAGGGGCGCAAGACCATGATTTTGGGCCGTTTTCTGAATGGGGCCGCCGCGTTGACCGCAGCGTTTTTGCTCGCGGTTCCCGCCCAGGCCGGATCGAAAAACGACAATATCGCCAAAGCAGGCGAAGCCATCGCCATCGCTTTGCCAATCGCCTCTGGCGGCATCTCGATCTATCAAAACGACTGGACCGGCGTGGCGCAGATGGTGGTCGACACTGGCTCCACGGTCGGCACCGCGCTGGTGCTCAAGCATTTCGTCCATGAAGAACGGCCCGATCATTCCGACGACCAGTCATTCCCGTCCGACACGGCGGCACTGGCTTTCGCGCCGGCACAGTTTTTGTGGGATCGCTACGGCTGGGAATATGGCGCACCGGCCTACGCCGCCGCGCTCTTTGTCGGTTACAGCCGCGTCGAAGCCAAACAGCATCATGTCTGGGACGTGGCGACCAGCGCGGCGCTGGCGTTTGGCTACAGCAAGATATTCACCACGCGCTTTCGCCGCTACAACATCTACACCTCGCTCAACGCGACACCGGGCGGCGCTTTTGTTTCGGCCAGCTATACCTGGTAATCAGAGCTTCGCGCGGGCGCGGAATTCTTCCGTCGAATTGGTCTTCGGATAGGGCGCATCGGGAACCGGCACGCCGAGGAATTCGCAGAGTGGCGCCCAGCCCATCGGGGCATCATAAATCAGAAGACGCGATGCCGGCAGCGTGTCCTTCACCGCCTGATTGTGACGCTTATAGGCAGCGATAACATGATCCTTGCCGAAATTGTTGCCGAAGGCTTTCTCGCCCACGACCAATTTTCCCATTTTCGCCTGCGAACGAAGAACGGGATCGCCGGATTCGACGGTCCGCGACATCGACGCGATGATTGTTTGCGAGATGGATTTATACCACGCCTCCGCGTCGCGTTCGGTGAGAATGAATTTCGCTTGCGGAAATACGTCCGCCAACTCGCGCCAGAAATTGCAAATTGGCCAATCCACGCCCGCGTCATAGGCCGCGAGAAAACGCTCCCAATCGACCGGACGTCCTTCTGCTGCGTCGATCCAGGTGGCGTTGTGTTCGGGATGCGCGAACACCTCGACCATGTGATAGCAGGGCGAAAAACCCAACTGCTCCAGCGCCAGTTTGAGCGAAAGCGTTCCGGTTCGCCCGAAGCCGGCACCGATAGCACGTAAAGTCATGGAACACCCCCGTCGCCATGCTTGCGCAAAACGCCTGCCATGCGCAAGCTGACGGACGCTTTCGGGAGATGCCGCATGAAACCTTTTATTCTCGCAGCTTTATTCGCGCTTTCCGCGACACCGTCCTTCGCGATGGACTTGAAAAGCAGCGACGTTACGCAAGGCGCCACATTGGCCATTGCGCAGGTCTGCGCGCGTTACGACGGTCAAGCGATTTCGCCGGCGCTGTCCTGGAGCGGCGTGCCCGCGAATGCCAAAAGCCTCGCCGTCACCATGTTCGATCCCGATGCGCAGGCCGGCAAAGGTTTCTGGCATTGGACCGTGCTCGACATTCCGGCCTCCGCGACAGCGATTGCGCAAGGCGCAGGCTCCGGCAAAGCGGCGCTTCCTGACGGCAGCCGCCAAGGCGCCAACGGTGCGGGCGACGACGCCTATCGCGGCGCTTGCCCACCCGCCGGATCGGGCGTGCATCACTACGAAATCACGCTATGGGCTTTGAGCGAAGCCAAGCCCGCCATCGCGCCGAACGCGACAGCGGTGGAAATCGGCGACTATCTCACCAAGAACGCGCTCGATAAGGCGCGCATCACGCCGGTTTACCAGAAGTAGGTTCCGCGTCGGTCAGCCGGTCCACGGTGCGCAGGCGCGGGAACGCCCACATCCACAGCGCCACCACGCCCAGCGTGCCGAGGCCGCCGACGATGACGGCCGGAACGGTGCCGAACAGCGCGGCCGTGGTGCCGGACTCGAATTCGCCGAGTTCGTTCGACGCGCCGATGAACAACATGCTGACTGCGCCGACGCGGCCGCGCATCGGATCGGGCGTGGCGAAGTTGATCAGCGATTGGCGGATATAGACGCTCACCATGTCGGACGCGCCGGTCACGAACAAAGCGGCCAGCGACAGATAGAGGTTGCGCGACAGGCCGAAGACGATAGTAGCCACGCCGAACATCGCGACCGCCGCGAACATGCGCGCGCCGCTTTTACGCTGGATCGGCCAGCGCGACAGCGTGAAGGCCGTCAGCGCCGCGCCGACCGCAGGCGAACTGCGCAGGATGCCAAGCCCGATGGGACCGACATGCAGGATGTCGCGCGCGAACACCGGCAGGAGCGCCACCGCACCGCCGAGAAGAACCGCAAACAGATCGAGGGAGATCGCGCCCAATATGATGGGACGCTCCCGCACGAAACGGATGCCTTCGACGACACGCTCCCAGCGCGAAACGCCCGCGACCGTGGAGCGATCAAAACTTCGCCCGGCAAAAGTTGTCGTCAACGCCGCCGCCAGTATGAAGCCGGCGAAGCCGACGCTGTACGTCGCGACCGGGCCGAAGGCGAACAGAAAGCCGCCAAGCGCCGGGCCCGCGATCACCGCGACGGTGAAAGCGGAAGATGACAGCGCGATGGATTTGGCCAGACGTTCCGGCGGCACCAGAAACGCCAGCAGCGATTGACCCGACGGCCCCGAAAATCCCCGCGCCGCGCCGAACAGCACCAGCACGCCATAAAAAGGCAGCGCGTTGCGCGGATAGAGCAGGCTGAACAGCAGGAACAACCCGGCGCAAACACCCAGCAACGCCTGCGCGATCGCCAGCACGCGGCGCTGATCGAAGCGATCCGCGATCTCACCCGCCGGAAGCGTCAGCAGAAACATCGGCACGAATTCGCACAGGCCCACAAGGCCCAGCGCCAGCGGCGTGCGCTCGATGTCGTAAATCTGCCAGCCGATGGCGACCGACAGGACCTGCATCGCAACGGTCGAAAGAATCCGGCTGGCAATGAAGAGCCTGAAATCGCGGTCGCGATAGATCGCGGGCGGAGAATCCGTCATATCTGCAAGTGGCGGGAAGCGGCGTGCAACGTCAAGACGCGCTTTGCCGTTTCTCCCAGTCAGCGCGGCTGATGCTCCAGATGTCGACCGGATAATCCTGGCCGCGCATGCGCAGCGCCTGCCGTTCGCCTTTGCTTTCGCCCAGGCGCAGCGCCACCGCCTGCGAAGCGATGTTCTGCTCGTCGATGCACGAAATCAGCCGGTCCACGGGCTGGGTGAGAAACGCATAACGCATCGCGGCTCGCGCGGCCTCCGTCGCGTAACCGTGGCCCCAATAGGGTTTGTCCAGGGTCCAGCCGATTTCGAGCGCGGGCCAGCCTTCGGGGTTGATCATGCCAACGCTACCGATGAACGCCCCGTCCGATTTTCGCTCCACGGCCCATTTGCCGTAACCGCGCAGTGCCCAATGACCGGCATGTCCGGCCATGGCGCGCCACGCATCGTTGCGCTCCTGCACACCGCCCAGAAACCGCATCACATCGGTATCGGCATG
>DATCFN010000043.1:0-9402 GCA_036509475.1 Rhizomicrobium sp.
ATGTGGCGGCGATCCTCGCGCAGATGCGCCGTAATCCCGTCCGCGCCCGCAACCTCCGCCATCATCGCCGCGCGCACCGGATCGGGCGCAGCGCCGCCGCGTGCATTCCGCACCGTCGCCACATGATCGATATTCACGCCGAGGCGAAGCATTAGCTTCAGGCCTTTCGTTGCCGGAGATTTCTAAGCCAGCGAAGGAAAATCCACATAACCGCACCCCACACCAATCCCCCTAAAACGTGGAGCGCAAAAAGGACGAAAAGCAGAAATGGAGTTATTTGGTGGATGTCGTCAATCACACTCCAGCCAAACGAGATTCCTCCAAAAAATAGAACACCCCATACCAAGATGAAACGGCTCGGCTTTACGAAAGCCCATTCTTGGAATTGGCGAAAGCGGCTCAAGCCAATCCCCTGCTCCCCGGCTTCACGCCTTTCGTGCCTGCCAGATGCGGTGGCAGATTGTCCGCTTCCCAGGCCGGGAATTTCACGCTCGCCAGCGGCACAAATTTCACGCCGAGTTTGGCTTTGCCGCCGGAGCGGTCGATCAAACACGCAGCCGCGACCGGTTTGCCGCCGGCTTCGCGGATCGCGTCAAGGCATTCGCGCGACGACAATCCTGTCGTCACAATGTCTTCCACCATCAGCACCGGCTGGTTCTTCTCCAGCGTGAAACCGCGGCGCAGTTGAAACTTGCCGTCCTGCCGCTCGACATACATCGCGGGCAGGCCAAGCTGCCGCCCCATCTCGTAACCCGGAACGATGCCGCCGACGGCGGGCGAGATAATTGCGGTGAACTTCGCCTTCACTTCTTCGCGCACTTTTTCTGCCAACGCCTTGCACAGCTTCGCGGTGATCTTCGCGTTCTGAAACACCAGCGCCTTTTGCAGGAACACGTCGGAGTGCAGCCCGCTCGACAAGATAAAATGCCCGCGCAGCAACGCGCCGGCTTTTTCAAATTCTTTCAGGACTTGTTCGGAGTTCACGCTGCCCGTTCCTCGCCTTGGCGCACGCGGTCGACCGATTCGACCACGGCGTTCACCCGTAGCGCGCCGAGAATGTTCTGCAAATGCGCCACGTCGCGCACCTCGATATCCACATGAAACTCAAAGTAAAGCGCGTTGCGGTCCGTCACCTTCATGTTGAAGATATTGCCGCCATTGTTGCCGATCACGGTCATCACCGCGCCCAGCGATCCGGGCACGTTCTTCACCCGCACCGCGACACGGGCCAGCGACGTGGCGGCCTCGGTGGCCTGGCCTTCCCAGGACACGTCCAGCCAGTCGTCCATCTGCGCTTCGGCCTTGTCCAGCTCGCCGCAATCGATGGTGTGAATGACGACGCCCTCGCCCGGCGTCACCACGCCGACAATGCGATCGCCCGGCAGCGGGTGGCAGCATTGGCCGAGCCTGTAGGAAATGCCTTCCGTCAATCCGCGGATGGAAATGGGCTTGCGATTCTTGCCGTCCGTCTTGCGGCGCGCGGGATCGTTTTTCAGTTCGGGAAACACCGCTTCCAGAACGTCATGCGCCCGCAGCGCGCCGCGTCCGACTTCGGCATACACGTCATCGGCCTTGGTGAGGCGCAGCTTCTTCGCCACTTCTTCAACGGCTTTCTCGGTCAGTTCCTGCTTCTCGTCGGCAAACGCCTTTTCCAGAATCTTGGTGCCGAACTTCACATGCTCGCCATGTTGGGCATGCTTGAGGAAGCGTTTGATCTCCGCGCGGGCGCGGCCGGTGACGACGAACTGTTCCCACAAAGGCGACGGTGTCGAGCCTTTCTGGCGGATGATTTCCACCTGATCGCCATTGCGCAGCGGCGTGTGCAGCGGCGCATGCGCGCCGTTCACCTTGGCGCCGACGGTCTGGTTTCCGACATCGGTATGCACCTGATAGGCAAAGTCGATGGGCGTGGCGCCGCGCGGCAGCGAGATCAGGTCGCCCTTCGGCGTGAAGCAGAAAACCTGATCCTGATACATGTTCAGGCGCGAATGTTCGAGGAACTCCTCCGCGCTGTCGCCGCGCTCCAGCAGGTCCACCATGTCGCGCAGCCACGCCAGCGCATTGCCGGTCGCATCGTCTTCGACATGTTCGCGATAGCGCCAATGGGCCGCCACGCCGCGCTCGGCGATGTCGTGCATTTCCTGCGTGCGGATCTGCACTTCGACGCGCTGCATCTCCGGACCGATCACGGTGGTATGGATCGAGCGGTAGCCGTTCGTCTTGGGGTTGGAAATGAAATCCTTGAAGCGGTCGGGGATCATGCGCCAGGTCTGGTGCAACACGCCCAGCGCGCGATAACAGTCTTCCGTCGATTTCACGATGACGCGAAAGCCGAAAATGTCGGAAAGCTGTTCGAAGTTGAGCTGCTTGTTCTGCAGCTTGCGCCAGATCGAATAAGGCCGTTTGGCGCGGCCATAGACCCAAGCCTCGATGCCGTTATCCGCCAGCTTGCGCTTGATGGCGTCCGCGATGCGCCCGATGCGATCGTCGCGCGCGTCGTTGAGCCGGTTGAGCCGCGTGACGATGGAGTTGCGCGCTTCGGGGTTGAGTTCCGCGAAGGCCAGGTCTTCCAGCTCCTCGCGCATGTTCTGCATGCCGATGCGTCCGCCCAGCGGCGCGTAGATGTCCAGCGTTTCCTGGGCGATGCGGCGGCGCTTATCCGGCTTTTCGATGTGATGCAGGGTGCGCATGTTGTGCAGCCGGTCGGCCAGCTTCACCAGCAGCACGCGAATGTCGTTCGACATCGCCAGCATCAGCTTGCGGAAATTTTCCGCCTGCTTGGTACGCTCGCTGAATAGTTCGAGTTGCGACAGCTTGGTCACGCCGTCGACGAGATTGGCGATCTCGTCCCCGAAATTCGTCGTCACGTCCTCGATGGTGACGTAAGTGTCCTCCACCGTGTCGTGCAGCAGCGCCGTCACAATGGTCGGCACATCGAGTTTCAGCTCGGTCAGGATGGCGGCGACTTCGAGGGGATGGGTGAAGTAGGGATCGCCCGAAGCCCGGAACTGTTTTCCGTGCGCCGTCATCGCATAGACATAGGCCTTGTTGAGCAGCGCCTCGTCGGCTTCGGGATCGTAGGCCTTCACCCGATCGACCAGCTCGGTCTGGCGCATCAGCTTGCGCGTACCTTTGGGCTTGGGCGTCGGCGGATGAAAAACGGTGTCGCGCGCGGGGATGGCGGAGGCCTGCGCCGGGGGCGTATCGGCCAAAAGCTCGGAGGACGGCGGAGAGTGAATCTCACCCTTCGCCGCGGCTTTGTTTTCGCCGGGCCGCGTCGGAACGCTCATCGTGCGAACATTATACAACAGTTTGACGGGTTTGGGGCGGTTTCTTCAGGTCATTTCGCCGCTTAAGGTGGCCATGCGATTTACATTGGCTGTCGGGAGAACAGCGTGACTTTGCTCCAGCGTCTTGGAATTTCCCACGCGATTATTCAGGCGCCGATGGCCGGGACATCCACGCCCGCTATGGCTGCGGCGGTTAGCAATGCCGGCGCGTTCGGCTTTCTGGGGCTGGGATCGTCCAACGCGGTAAGCGCCGCCACGCAGATTGCCGAGACGAAAAAGCTCACCGCGCGCCCCTTCGGCGTCAACCTCTTTTGCCATCAGCCGCCCGCGCCCGATCCGGCAAGCGACAAAGCGTGGATCGAATATCTGCGTCCTGAATTCGCGAAGTACGGTGCCACGCCCCCTGCACAACTCACCGAAATCTACAAAAGCTTCGTCACTGACGATGCGATGTTTGAACTGGTTCTGCGGGAGCGCCCGGTTGTCGTGAGCTACCATTTTGGCCTGCCGCCGGCTGAAAAGATCGCGACCTTCAAGAAGGCAGGCATTGTGCAGATGGCGACGGCGACATGCCTTTTGGAAGCCAGACACATCCAAGACGCCGGGATCGACGCCATCGTGGCCCAGGGCTATGAGGCCGGCGGTCATCGCGGCATGTTCGATCCTGCCGCACAGGACAACAGGCTCGGCATGTTCTCGCTGGTGCAGGTTCTGGTGCGCGCGATGAACATTCCGGTGATCGCAGCGGGCGGGATCATGGATGGCGCGGGCATCAATGCCGTTCTCAAAATCGGCGCGGCCGGGGCACAGCTTGGTACGGCTTTTGTTGGATGCCCCGAATCCGCCGCGGATGCCGGTTATCGCAAAGCACTTTCCAGCGATGCCGCGCATCGCACCGTGATGACCGCCGCAATTTCGGGACGCCCAGCCCGTTGTCTCGCAAACGAGTTCACACTGCTCGATGATAGAAACCACGCTGCCTATCCGCGCGCCTACGATGCAGGAAAGGCTTTGAACGCCGCCGCGAAAGCCAAAGGCGAAACGGGTTATGGCGCACAATGGGCCGGACAAGCTGCGCCGCTCGCGCGGTCGATGCCCGCGGCAGAACTCGTCGCGACGCTTGTGCGAGAAATGAAAAACTAAATCCGTCACTGCAAAGAAAAAGGCGGCCATTACTGACCGCCTTTTCAAATTCCCGAAACGAAGAATTACTCTTCGTAGTCGCCTTCCGGTTCCGGCTGCGGTTCGGCGCGGCGCTGGGCTTCGGAGGTGAGCGCGCGGAGCAGCTCTTCCTCGGTGACCTGGCGGGCGTGCACGTCCTCGCGCACATCCTCTTCCGACGGCGACGCTTCCGGCTCGTCCACTTCGGCGTGTTTCTGGAGCGACTTTATGTAGTCCTCCTTCATGTCTTCCGGCTTGAAGGACTTCGCCGCGATTTCACGCAGGGCCACGACCGGATTTTTATCACGGTCGCGCTCGACCAGCGTGTCCGCGCCACCCGAAAGCTGGCGCGCGCGATAACCCGCGATCAGCACCAGATCGAAGCGGTTGGGGATCTTGTCGACGCAATCTTCAACGGTAACACGAGCCATCAAGACGTCCTTTATGTAATATCATCAAAGGCTTAGGAACGAAGCAGCAAGCCAAACCTTCGGGGAGCGCGCGAACATATAGGAGACACTCCGCCTATTCAAGCAAGCCAATCGGGCGGTAGTGGTACAGTTTCAGAATTTGATCCCTAGCCCGACATAGCCACCGGCATGCGAGGCGTCTGATGATGACATGTTGCCGCCGTTCGTGACCGTGAATCCGAAGCGCATGCCCTGCCCTGCGGTGTCGCGGCAATAGGGCGTCTCGCTTGAAAACGATGATTCTCTAGCGTCGGGGACCGAAGTAGTCCCCCCCGGAGTCCCGCTGACCGTGAGCGTCATGGAGATAATCGGCGCATTACTATAAATGCCTCCTCCCTGGGCTTGGCCGCCGCCGCCGCCTTCAATCGGAATACTGACGCCGAGCCCCATCGCCCCGCTCGAATGGGAATTGCCGTGCGAAGCGCCGCCCGGTGCACCTCCGACAGGACCGGCCCCTCCGTCGCTTGAAGATTTGTGGCTCGATCCGCCACCGCTGGAAAATCCGCCAAAGCCCAGACTGAATGACGAGCCGCTCTTTTTCTTTTCCGGTGCGGCTGGATGCAGCCTGTCCATCGCAGCGACAAAGCTCGTGCCGTCGATGACGGCCACATATTTGCCCGGCAACAATTTACCGAAGTTGATATGGCCTTCGCCATCCGTCACGCCGCGGGTGATGACAATCGATCCGGGATCACCTTCGAGACCTACCGAGGTTCCTGAAATGGGTTCGCCCTGCACGGCCAAGGCCGCCGTGGTCGATAGCGCTAAGGCGACGCACGCAAGCGCCGCGCAAACAAGATTCGATTTCATGGTGTTCCCCCGAACGTATTGGCGCCCAGAACGGGCGAGGTCGGCATCATGCGCCTATCGTGGCCGCTGACCTAATGGCAGCTTCCCATTCCTCCAAAACTGCCACCAAATCGGCCATTTCCCAGAGTTTTGGCGTGACGCCAGCCGCCATGGCGGGCGTGACTTTCAGGGTCTGGTGAAGCCTCACGAAATTGTAGTGCATGAAGTAGAGCGCCATCATGTGCGCGTGGTTCTCAGCCTTCTTTGAGAAGGCATTTGTGAGCCGGGTCATGCGGCGGTTGCCCATGCGAATGTTCAAATTCTGACGCTCTACAAAGCTTGTAGAGACGTGCTTCGGATCGGGCTTTCCTTCGACACGATGTTTAACCGCGCCCGTGCATTCCGCCGGGCTGTAGCGGCGTTGTGGACCTTCCGGCGACGGGCCATAGATTTTCACAAGCTGGGCATAATCCACATCAGCGCCGAATGTTTCTTCGACGGCTTCAAGATATGCCTTGTGACCATCGCTTGTGATTTGGACGCGATTGGCGAGGCGCGGGGCAAGATCGCTCACAAAGTCGAGTGCCGCCGCGCCGTCGCGCGCACCAACGTAAAAAGATGCAACGAGCTTTGTATCGGCATCAAGGGCCACCCACGTCCAAATATCGCCAGCTCCTTCCGGAGCGGCCTTCGCTTTCGCGACGTTCTTTTGTTTGCAGTAAGAAAATCCCCACGCCTCATCTAGCTGGAGGCGCTTGCAAGGCAGCTTCACGAGCACCTTGTCCATGTATTCGGAAAATGCCTGACCAGCATCCTCCAAAAGCTTGATGAGGGTCGTGCGGCTGACGCCGGTAAGGCGCGTCATGGCACGGAGCGAAATGCCCTCCGCCATCATCTGCAGGGCTTGGGCGCGCTTTTCGGGAGGCAGCTTGTTCATGAGCTTAAACTGGCATTTTTATGCTTGAGTGTCAAGCATTAAATGACAGATTGCAGTTTTGCGCCGTTTGTGCATATTGAAGAAATGACAGTCGAATCAAGCCAATTCCAGACCCCCGGACAGTTTATTGCGGCCCTACTGGCGCAACGAAACTGGAGTCAAAAGACCTTGGCAATTGTGCTCGGCGTCGGGGAGTCAGTGGTCAATAGGTTCGTGTTGGGCAAAACCCCCATAGACGCGGAATTGGCGCTGGTTCTGGAAGAAGTGTTTGGAGTGCCAGCCACAGAATTTCTCGATCTTCAAACATCCATTGAGCTTGCCAAGGCACGAATAGTGACGCGCCGTGATCCTGGCCGATCAACGCGGGCCTTTCTGTACGGCGATCTGCCTATCGCGGAAATGATAAAGCGCGGCTGGATCAATGCGGACGACGCCCGGAACACAAAAACGGTCGAAGCCGAACTAATGCGATTTTTCGGCGCGAACAGACCAGAAGACATTGAAGTGCTGCCTCACGCCGCAAAGAAAACGGCCCCCAGTTCTAATCCCACGCCTGCGCAGTTGGCTTGGCTGTATCGAGTGAAACAAATCGCAAAGGAAATGCTTGTCGCGCCATACTCCCCCGACGCTTTGAAGCGAGCTCTTGCGCGTCTTCGGCCTCTCATGACAGCGCCGGATGGCGTCGCTGGCGTTCCCAGAATAATGGCCGAATGCGGAATCCGATTTGTCCTAGTCGAATCCTTGGCCTCAGCAAAAATAGATGGTGTGTGCTTCTGGCTGGATGACAATTCTCCCGTTATCGGAATGACCGTGCGGTTCGACCGTATAGACAACTTTTGGTTCGTTCTTCGACATGAACTGGAACACGTCTTGAGGCTTCATGGTCGCACGGAAATGATGTTGGACGCTGAGCTTGAAGGAGATCGCGCCGGTACGGGGGAATCCGTTAAAGAAGAGGAGCGGCAAGCAAACCAAGCCGCGCAGGATTTTTGCGTTCCTGAAAAGACGATGGACGCTTTCATAGCTCGCAAAGCGCCATTCTTTTCGGAGCGTGATCTGGTTGGATTTGCGCGCGTCTTGAAAGTTCATCCGGGGATCGTCGCGGGGCAACTGCAAAGAAAAACCAAGCGCTTTGATCGTTTCCGCGACCATTTGGTCAAGGTGCGAACGATCATCGCGCCAAATGCAATCAAAGACGGTTGGGGCGATGTTGCTCCGGTAGATATGTGAGGCGATCGGTATGAGCAAACGACAAGAACGTCAGCGTTTTATCCGCTACTGGCAGGAACAGACCGGCGAAAAGCAAATCGACATGCATAAGGTCGCAGAATTTGCGAAGAAAAAGGGGTGGCAAATGCCGACGCCGCCTTCAGAGATTGACCTACTGGCAAAGCAATTTGCCGATGATGCAAAAGCCGAGAGCGGCATCAACAAGACAACCGGTCGCCCCTATCGCGTCTATCATGCTCTACCGGTGAACGGACAACTCAATCTTTTTGTCTATGTGAACATCGAAGATGCAACGCCGCGCCAGATGCGAATGTCGTTGGTAAATCGGCGCGAGCAAATGGTCAGCGATGGCGTTCATATTAAAGATGATCAAGATCACTGGAACGCGATCAACCCGAACGAAGAACAGATTGATTTGCCGATGGACCTTTCGTTGGACATCGACATTCGGCGGGCTTCTGACGAACAAGGTGAAACGGGCTAGGATTTCTTCCAGCGCGCTTGCGCAGCGACGCTGGCGATCTCTGACCGTTCTTTCGGGGTCAGAGACTTTGCCCGCGCCTTCCCGCCCTTTAGACCGCCCTTGCGCGCAAACTCATGCGCTTCCGGAAGGGCTTGTTTGGGCGGCGCATCTTCGACCTGACCCGTCAAAATATCGCCTATCAGCTTACCGCGTTCGATCAGGTCAGTCGGGCGTTTGAGGCGCTTGTCTCTCATGATCGAAGAATGCCACGCCGGGGCGCGATGTTCAAAGGTCGCCTAGCCTGGCCAGATTTCAAACTGTACCACTACCAATCGGGCAGCTTTGCAACCGCCGATATACGCCCTATCTACCGCGAACGACGCATCCGTGCCGGAGGGGCTATCGGTGTATTTCCTGAGCGTCTTGCTGCTGATGCTGATTGCGCCGGTAGGTTCGATCTGGGCAGAGCACACGCATTTCCATAGCGCCGCGCCACTGATGGCGCTCGCCGAAAAATGGTTCGTGTTCTGGAGCGCGGGCGTGCGGCTGACGCTTGCCGGTGTGCGGCAGAGCTTTCAGCCGCGCTTCACCTCCGAGCACATATTCGGCATCAAGGGCGACGATCCCCTGCCCTTCGTGCGGGAGCTTGGCGTCGCCAATCTGGCGACCGGCGTGGTGGGATTGCTCTCGCTGTGGCAGCCATCTTTTGTGCTGCCCGTCGCGATCAGCGCCGCCATCTTCTACGGCATCGCGGGCGTCCGCCATGTGATGCACGGCGCGAAGACTTTCAACGAAGCCATCGCGATGGTGAGCGACCTTCTGATTGCACTGGTCTTTGTTGCCTTTATCGTCTGGGCGGAACTTGGCCTGACATTCCTCGGCTGACGAGTTCGCTTCCGCCAACGCGCGCGCCGCACTACGACTAGAGCGAATTCCCTGAAACACGAGTCGGAAGGGATTCCGCAGGTTTGCGAAGTGTGATTCGATTCTTTCTGTATTGGCGGGAGATTCGGATGGGCAGAGCCTACAGCATGGATTTGCGCGAACGGGTGATTGCGGCTG
>DATCFN010000044.1:0-7657 GCA_036509475.1 Rhizomicrobium sp.
GATGAGGATGCGTTCGGCGTTCATGCCATCGATAATATAGCGAAAGCCGTTGCCTTCCTCACCGATCAAGTTCTCGGCCGGAACCTCGAGATTGTCGAAGAAGAGTTCGGTGGTTGCGTGATTGATCATGGTGCGAATGGGCCGGATCGACAGACCTTTGCCGAGGCTCGCTTTCATATCGACCAGCAGCACGCTCATGCCGTCGGTGGATTTTTGCACTTCTTCACGCGGCGTGGTGCGCACCAGCAGCACCATCAGGTCGGAATGTTCGGCCCGGCTGATCCATATCTTCTGACCGTTCACGATATATTTGTTGCCGCCCCGCTTCGCAAAGGTACGGATACGCGTGGTGTCGGTCCCGCTTGTCGGCTCGGTCACGCCAAAGGCTTGAAGCCGCAATGCGCCGCTCGCGATCTTCGGCAGGTATTTCAGTTTCTGCTCCGCCGACCCGTGGCGCAGGATCGTGCCCATCGTGTACATCTGTGCATGACAGGCGCCACCATTGCCGCCCGAACGGTGTATTTCCTCCAGCACCGCGCAAGCCGCGCTCAATCCCAACCCTGCCCCGCCGAATTCTTCCGGAATGAGAACGGATAGGAAGCCCGCGCGGGTTAGTGCCGTGACAAATTCTGTTGGATATTCGCGCGCGCGATCCAGCCTGCGCCAATATTCTCCTGGGAAGCGGGCGCAAAGTTTGCGCACAGCATCGCGAATGTCTGCGTGATCGTCGGACGACATGAACACTCCCGGTCAGCCCGGCGATTGTGCTGTGAAATCGCAACACAGGCCAGCATCCAAACGAACACCGGCCCGGACGATGTCTCGCCGGGCCGGTTTCGAAAGACGCTCTGACTTCAGAGCGGCCGTTTAGTGATGGTGACCGTGTCCACTACCGCCATGTCCTCCACCGCCGTGGCCGCCACCACCGTGACCGCCACCGTGTCCACCGCCGCCGTGCCAGCCGCCATGGCCACCACCGCCATGCCAGCCGCCGTGCCCGCCGCCGCCCCAGCCACCATGGCCATGCCAGCGACGATGTCCGAACGAGTCGGTGATCCAATAGCCATCGCCATAACCCCAACCGGGGCCGTAAGCGCAGCGTTCCGGATGGTAATAGCGGAAATTCCAGGAACGGCATGGATCGCCGTATCCCACGCCACCAATGCCGATGCCGATGGAAACATGCGCGTCCGCCGGAGCGGTCGTGACCACGGTCGCGCCGAGGGCTGAACCCGCCAGCATCATCGCGCCAATTGCGTATCTGCCAATATTTTTCATTTCAAATCCTCTGCTGATCTCTGCCCGTCGCAGTACGATACACCATGAAAGAAACGGGCTGAACGCGGGATGAACGGACGCAATCGCCTATTCCGGCGGGAAAACGGCGGAATTTTGAAGTTCTGCAGCGCCTTGTTCTATGGCGTCCGCCAAGCCGGGAGCTTGAGTCAGCACCTGCGCCGCATAAAAGCGTGCAATCGCAAACTTGCCTTGCGCAACGTCGCCGACGGCCAGCGTTGCGCTTTTCGCCAACATCCAACCGCCTATGACATCGCCCATCAGTTTGAGATAGGTCGTTGCCGCGCCGAGCGAATCGACACCGCCACGCTGCGCAATCATCCAGTCCGAAGCCCGCTCCGCAGCTGCGACCGCTGTGACAAAAGTCTTTTTGATGATCGCGTCCACCGCCGTCGCTCGCATCTCCACGATCAAGGCCCGCACCGCCGCGCCGTTGCCCAATCCCAATTTGCGGCCCGCCAGATCGATCGCCTGGATTCCGTTGGTGCCTTCATAGATCGGCAGAACGCGCGCATCGCGATAATATTGCGCGGCACCTGTCTCTTCGATGAAGCCGGCTCCGCCATGCACCTGCACCCCCAACGATGCTACTTCGACGCTGACATCGCTTGACCACGCCTTGGCGATAGGCACCAGAAATTCTTCGCGCAGCTTTGCCGCTTCGCGCGCATGTGGCGTCGGCGCATGTTCCGCAAGATCCGCGGCAACGGCCGTGGCGAGGCAGATCGCCCGGGCGGCTTCCGTCTTGGCTTTCATCAGCATCAGCATGCGGCGCACATCGGGCAGATCGAAAATCATCGCGGGATATTCGCTATTCCACGGAGAACGACCCTGCCGGCGCGAGCGCGCGAAAGACAATGCGGCCTGTGTGGCGCGTTCGGCAACACCAACACCTTGCACCCCGACGTTCAAGCGCGCCTCGCTCATCATCAAGAACATCAGGGCGAGCCCCTGGCCAGGCGCGCCAACGATTTCACCCAAGGCGCCTTCAAACGACATGACACAGGTGGGAGATGCGTGCAGACCCATTTTGTGTTCGAGTGACAACGGCTGCAGCGTGTTGGCCGCACCAGGTTTCCCGCTCTCATCCACCAAAACGCGCGGGACCAGAAAAAGCGAAATGCCTTTGACGCCCGGCGGAGCATCCGGCAAGCGCGCCAACACCAAGTGGATGATGTTTTCGGCGAGATCGTGATCGCCCCAACTGATGAAAATCTTCTGGCCGGTGATGCGGTAATGTGCGCCGTCCGGTTCCGCACGCGTACGGATCTGCGCAAGATCGGACCCGGCTTGCGGTTCCGTCAGGTTCATCGTGCCGGTCCAGGCGCCGCTGACCAACGGGCGAAGATAGCGCCGCTTCTGATTGTCAGTGCCCTGTGCCGCGAGCAGATGCATGGCCGCCTCGCTGAGCATAGGGCAAAGGCCGAAACTGACATTGGCGGCCTGGATGATCTCGAACACGGCCAGCGAAAGCGCGCGCGGCAGCCCCTGGCCGCCGAATTCTGGCACACTGGAAAGCCCACTCCAGCCGCCGTCGCAATATTTGCGATACGCGTCAGCAAATCCCGGCGCCGTAACAACCCTTCCGTTCTCCAACCTCGCACCGGCGATGTCCCCGCCGCGATTGATCGGGGCGACAACGCCCTCCGCAAACTCCGCCGCGCCGGAAAGAACTGCGTCGATGGTTTCACGGTCGACATCCGCGAACGGCGCCTTGCCGAGCAGCGCATCCAGTCCCGCGACGCGAAGCGCGTGGCTGAGATCGGAGACGGGTGCGCGGAAGCTCATCTATATATGGATCGCATGGCCGAGGGCGCGCAGCGCCGATTCGTGGAAAGCCTCACCCAGCGTGGGGTGAACGTGGATGGTGCCGGCGATGTCTTCCAGCACCGCACCCATGGAGAGCGCCAACGAGAACTCATTGGACATCTCACTGACATGTGCGCCGACCGCCTGAATACCCAGAACCTTGTGATCGGATTTGCGCGCGATCACGCGGACGAAGCCGCCATTGTCTCCGGCATCCATCGATAGTGCGCGTCCATTCGCCATGAAGGGGAACATCGCGGTGATGGTGTCATCGCCCGCTTCGTGCGGGCTCATGCCGGCGCTGACGATCTCCGGCTCGGTGAAGCAGACAGCGGGAATGTAATTGTGATCGAATTCGCGTTTATGACCGGCGATGATTTCCGCCACCATGTCGCCTTGTGCAGCGGCCTTGTGCTCCAGCATCGGCTCGCCGACGAGATCGCCGACGGCCCAGACGTTCTTCATCGACGTGCGGCATTGCCCGTCCACCTTTACGAACCGGCCCGCCATATCGACGGCCATATTTTCGAGGCCCCAGCCTTCGGTGAGCGGCCTGCGCCCGACGGTGACGAGGATTTTGCCGGCAGGAATGTCGGTCACCTTGCCGTCTTTCAATTCGACAGAGAGGCCGTTCTTGCCTGCCCCTTTCGCTTTCGCACCGAGATGGAGCGTGACACCGTTCTTCTCCAGCCATTTCGCGACAGGTGCGACCAGCGGCGCATCATAAAGCGGCAGGATGCGATCCAGAGCTTCGACGATGGTAACTTCCACGCCCAGTTTGCGGAAGGCGATGCCGAGTTCGAGACCGATATAGCCCGCACCGACAACGGCTAGTTTCTTAGGAAGCACCGGGAGCGACAACGCTTCAGCAGAGGAAATCACATCGCCGCCGAATTTCAGGAACGGCAATTCTACCGGCACCGATCCGTTGGCGAGGATGACGTGTTCGGCGGTGATGGTCTGCTCGCCGTCCTTGGTTTTGACCGTGCAGGTTTTGGCGTCGGTGAATGTCGCCCAGCCTTCAATGACTTTGACCTTGGAGCGCTTGAGCAGGCCGGCGACACCGGTGTTCAGACGCTTGGTGATCGCGTCTTTCCACTTCACGGTTTCCATAAAGTCGATCTTCGGTGCGGAGGCGAGCGTGATGCCGTTCAGCGGCTTCTGCGCCGCATGCGCCATCGCTTCGTATTCCACGGCGACATGGATCAGCGCCTTGGACGGGATGCAGCCGATGTTGAGGCACGTGCCGCCCAGCTTCGCGGCCTCCACCAGCACCGTATCAAGGCCCAACTGGCCGCAACGGATACCGGCGACGTAGCCGCCGGGGCCACCGCCGATGATGAGGACTTTGGCGTGGATTTTCTCGGACATGCTTTAATCCATAAACAGCATTGCCGGATGTTCCAGCAGCGCCTTGATCTTTTGAATGAACTCGGCGGCGTCATAGCCATCGACCACGCGATGATCGAAGGACGACGACAAGTTCATCATCTTGCGGATGACGATCTCGCCATCGCGCACAACGGGGCGTTCGATGATCGCATTGGGGCCGATAATGCCGACTTCGGGATAGTTGATGACTGGTGTTGTCGCCACGCCACCCAGCGCACCAAGACTGGTGATGGTGATGGTCGAGCCGGTGAGATCGTCCTTGCTTGCCTTGTTCTCGCGCGCGGCGGTGGAGACGCGCGAAACTTCCAGCGCGTTATCCCACACGTCGCGGGCTTCGGCATTCTTCACGACGGCCACGATCAATCCGTTCGCCGTCTGGGTCGCGATGCCGATATGGACAGGATTATAGCGATGGACGACACCGGCCTCATCGTCGAAGCGGGCATTGATCTGCGGATAGGCCGGCAGCACTTTCACCAGCGCGCGCATGATGAAGGGCAGCACGTTAAGTTTCGGCTGATCGGCGCGCTTGGTCTTGTTGAGATGAGTGCGCAGCGATTCTAGCTCCGTCATGTCGATTTCCTCGACATAGGCGAAATGCGGAATGCGGCGCTTGGAATTCTGCATGCTCTCCGCGATCTTGCGGCGCAAGCCGATGACCTTCACTTCATTGATGCCGTCGCGTTTGGCGTAGATCGAGCCACCGCCGCTACGGGCGTTCTTGCCGCCGGATGCGATGTAGCCATCGAGATCTTCGTGGCTGACGTGCCCCGCCGGGCCGCTGCCAGGTACATATTGCAACTCGATGCCCATATCGCGCGCGCGCTGGCGCACGGCAGGCGATGCCAGCGGTTTGTCGCCTTCGGCGCGTGTGGTGAAAGCAGGCTTCGCGGCTTCGTCGCGCGCGACCGGCGCGGGCTTGGTTTCCTTCTTCGGTTCCGGCTTGGCTTCGGCTTTGGGCGCAGGCTTCGGTGCTTCCGCCACTTTCGGAGCAGATACTGCGCCGCCGTTCGCTTTCACATTCCCCGCGCCTTCGACTTCCAGCTCGACCAGCGCAGAGCCGACCGCCGCCATCGTGCCCGGCTCGCCGTTCAGCGCGATGACCTTGCCGGTGACCGGCGAGGTCATCTCGACCGTCGCCTTGTCGGTCATCACATCGACCATGTTCTGGTCTTCGTGAATCGTATCGCCGACCTTCACATGCCAGGCGACGATTTCGGCTTCCGCTGTGCCTTCGCCGACATCGGGAAGCTTGAAAACATACTTGCCCATCTTAGCCCTCCATCGCCCGTTGCATCGCGGCGATCACGCGCGGCGGTCCCGGAAAGTACTGCCATTCGAAGGCATGCGGATAGGGCGTATCCCAGCCCGCGACGCGCTCGATCGGCGCTTCAAGATGATGAAAGCAGTTTTCCTGCACCGTGGCCGACAGTTCCGCGCCGTAGCCGCTCGTCTTGGTCGCCTCGTGCACGATGACGCAGCGGCCGGTCTTCCGGACCGATTTCACGATGGTTTCCAAATCGAGCGGCATCAGCGTGCGCAGATCGATCACCTCCGCGTCAATATTCGCGTCGGTGGCCGAAGCGAGCGCCACATGCACCATGGTGCCGTAAGCCAGAACGGTGAGATCGTTGCCCTCGCGCACCACCGCCGCTTTACCGAGCGGAATGGTGTAATAGCCCTCGGGCACTTCGCTCGCCGGATGCTTGCTCCATGGCGAAACCGGTCGCTCATGATAGCCATCGAACGGGCCGTTATAGATGCGCTTGGGTTCGAGGAATAGAACCGGGTCGTCGTCTTCGATGGCGCTGATCAGCAGCCCCTTGGCGTCATAAGGCGAAGACGGAATCACAGTCTTGATGCCCGCGACATGGGTGAACAACGCCTCGGGGCTTTGACTATGCGTCTGGCCGCCGAATATGCCGCCGCCATAAGGTGTACGCATCGTAATCGGCGCGGTGAAATCGCCGGCGGAACGGTAACGCAGACGCGCCGCTTCCGAAACGATCTGGTCGTAAGCCGGATAGATGTAATCGGCGAACTGAATCTCGACGACCGGCCGCAAGCCATAAGCGCCCATGCCGATCGCGACAGCGACAATGCCGCCTTCCCCAATGGGCGTGTCGAAGCAGCGCGTCAGGCCGTGCTTCTTTTGCAGGCCCTCCGTCACGCGAAACACGCCGCCGAAATAACCCACATCTTCGCCGAACGTCAGCACGTTCGGGTCTTTTGTCAGCATCACGTCGAGCGCGGAGTTGAGCGCCTGGATCATGTTCATCGTGGCCATCGTCAGACTCCCATTTCCTGGCGCTGACGGCGCAAATGTTCTGGCATGTCCTTGAATACGTCCTCAAACATGGTCTTCACGCTCGGAAGTTCACCATGACCAAGCGTGCCGACGGCTTCGGCGATCTTGTTCGCGGCCTTCACTTCTTCGACGCATTCGGCATGTGCCGCCTGCTGCTCTTCTTCGCTCCACTCGCCAAGCGCGATGAGATGCACTTTCAAACGCTCGATGGGATCACCCAGCGGCCACGCTTTCGCATCGTCGGATGGGCGATAGCGCGAAGGATCGTCGCTCGTGGAATGGCCTTCGGCGCGATAGGTATAATGCTCGATCAGCGTTGCGCCGAGATTGGAGCGCGCGCGCTCTGCCGCCCATTGTGTCGCCGCGTAAACCGCGAGGAAATCGTTGCCATCGACGCGCAATGCCGGCAAGCCATAGCCGATACCGCGCGAGGCGAATGTCGACTCGTTGCCGCCCGCTATCCCAGCGAAACTGGAAATCGCCCACTGATTGTTGACGACATTCAAGATGACCGGCGCGCGATAGACGGACGCGAAATTGCAGGCGTGGTGGAAGTCGCCTTCCGCCGTGGTGCCGTCGCCAACCCAGCTCGCCGCGATGCGGTCGCCGCCCTGATAGGCTGATGCCATCGCCCAACCGACGGCTTGCGGGAACTGCGTGCCAAGATTGCCGGAGATCGTGAAGAACCCGAATTCCTTGCTGGAATACATGATCGGCAACTGCCGGCCCTTCAACGGATCCTTCGCATTGGAATAGACCTGACACATCATCTCGACGAGCGGATAACCGCGCGCGATGAGAAGGCCCTGCTGCCGGTAAGACGGGAAGCACATGTCCTCGCGGTCCATCGCG
>DATCFN010000045.1:0-8511 GCA_036509475.1 Rhizomicrobium sp.
CTTTTCCGCCGCCATCGGTGACACCAAGACGCTGCGCATCACGCAGGTCATCGATACGCTCGATGCCATTCTGGGTTCGCACATCTTCCCAACGCCCACGGACGGCTCTGACCCGCGCGTCTGCCCGTCCTGCGCGGACGGCAAACTCAATCTGAAACTGGGACGTTTCGGCGCGTTCATCGGCTGCACGAATTATCCGGAATGCCGCTACACGCGAAAACTTGGCCAAACGGAAGCCGAAGCCGGTGCCGCGCAACCGCGCGTGCTGGGTCAGGACCCGGAAAACGGCATCAATATCGAACTCAAGAACGGCCGCTTCGGGCCTTACGTGCAGCGCGGCGAAGGCAAGGAAGCCAAACGCTCCGGCATTCCGCAGGGCACCGATCCGGCCAATGTCGATTTCGAGCTGGCGTTGAAGCTCCTCGCCCTTCCCCGCGAAGTTGGCAAACATCCGGAAACCGGCGAACCGATTACCGCGAACTTCGGCCGCTTTGGACCTTACGTCGCCCATAACGGCCAATATGCATCACTGGAATCCCCGGACGATGTGTTCACCATCGGCATCAATCATGCCGTGACCGTGCTAGCGGAAAAGAAAGCCAAGTCGCGTCCGCGCGGCGGGCCGGAAGCGCTCAAAGAACTCGGCAACAATGCCGAAGGCAACATGGTCAAGCTGATGCGCGGCCGGTACGGGCCTTACGTCACCGACGGTTCAACCAACGCGACTTTGCCTAAGGACAGCGATCCGCTAACGCTGACGCTTGAACAGGCGAACGTGCTGATCGCGGAACGCGAGGCAGACGGTGGCGGCAAGAAGAAAAAGCCCAAACGCGCCAAGGCGAAGCCCGCGGCGAAAGAGAAAACGGCTAAGGTTGTGAAGCCGAAAGCCGAAGCCGCGCCAAAAAACGCAAGAGCCAAACCAGCAAAGGCGAAAGCCAAGCCAGTGAAGGCTAAGAAAGCCACCAAGAGCGAACCGGAAGAAGTCGAAGGCTGAGTTGACGAAGAAGCGTTCCGAAACCAACTCTCCGCGTATCGACAAATCGCGCGTCCTCGAAGCGCTGGCCAAACATCCGCAATCCACCAAACGCGATATTGCCCGTGACCTCGGCGTCAAAGGCAGTGACCGCATAGAATTGAAGAAAATATTGAAAGACCTTGAAGCTGAGGGTGCGCTGAAGCGCGGCCCTCACAAAACATTTGAAAAACCCGGCACGTTGCTGGACGTCACCGTTCTGGAAATCACCGGACAGGACAACGACGGCGAGCTGATCGCACGACCCCAACGCTGGGACAGCGACAAGCCGATACCCCGAATCGTGGTCATTCCCGGCAAGGACGACGAAGGCGGCGGCGCGCTGGGCGCAGGCGAACGCATCCTCGCGCGGCTGACCGAAACCAAAAACGGCTATGACGCCAAGATCATCAAGCGGCTGGGCGCCAGCGTGCACAAAGTGCTGGGCGTCTATCGCGAAGGCGAACGCGGCGGCCGCGTCGTACCGATCGACCGCAAGACCAAACATGAATACATCATCGACAAGAAAGACAGCGGCAACGCAAAGCCGAATGAGTTGGTGTTGTGCGAACCGCTGACGGGCCGCGCCTCCGGCACGTTGCGCGCGCGCGTCGTCGAACGGCTCGGCAGCATGAACGATCCCAAATCGGTCAGCCTGATCGCCATTCACGCGCACGGCATTCCGACGGAATTTCCCAAGGAAGTTCTGGACGAAGCCGAAGCGGCACAGGATGTTGACCCGCGCGGGCGTACGGACCTGCGCAAATACGCGCTCGTCACCATCGACCCGGAAGACGCGCGCGACCACGATGACGCGGTATGGGCCGGTCCCGACCCGGAGCAAAGTGGCGGCCATATCGTTATCGTGGCGATTGCCGACGTCGCGCACTATGTGACGCCGGGCTCTGCGCTGGACCGCGAGGCCTATAAGCGCGGCAACTCTGCCTACTTCCCCGACCGCGTCGTGCCGATGCTGCCGGAGAAACTTTCCGCCGATCTGTGTTCGCTGATGGAAGGCGTAGACCGTCCCTGCCTGGCGGTCCGGATGCATTTCGATTCCGAGGGCAGCAAGCGCAAACACGAATTCATGCGCGGCATCATGCGCTCGCCCGCCAGCCTCACCTATCGGCAAGCGCAGGATGCCTTTGACGGCAAAGACAAGAGCGAGCTGGCGCGCACCGTGTTGACGCCGCTATGGCACGCCTATCAGACGATGACGAAAGCGCGCGACCGCCGCGATCCGCTGGATCTCGATTTGCCGGAACGGCGTATCAAGATCGGCGCGAACGGCAAGATCGAATCCATCGCCTTCCGCGAGCGTCTTGAATCCATGCGCCTGATCGAAGAGATGATGGTCATGGCCAACGTCGCCGCCGCCGAAAGCTGCGAGAAGGCGCGCCAGCCGATGATCTACCGCATCCACGAACAGCCCTCGAAAGAGAAGCTGTTCGCGTTCGCGGACTATCTGCGCACGATCAACGTCAGCTTCGGCAAGGGCCAGGTCGTGAAGCCCGGCATGTTCAACCGCATCCTGGAACAGGCCAAAGGCGGACCTAACGCCGAGGTGATGAACGATGTCGTGTTGCGTTCGCAGATGCAGGCGATTTATTCGCCCGATAACAAGGGCCATTTCGGTCTGAACCTTCAGAAATACGGCCACTTCACCTCGCCGATCCGGCGTTACGCCGATCTGGTCGTGCATCGCGCGCTGATCCGCGCATTGCATCTGGGCGACGGCGGATTGACCGACAAGGAAACGCAGCGGCTTGGCGAAATTTCCGAGCACATTTCCATGACGGAACGCCGAGCGATGGCGGCGGAACGCGACAGTATCGACCGCTACGTCGCCGCTTATATGGAAGACCGCGTTGGCGCGAGCTTTGCCGCGCGCGTCACCGGCGTCACGCGCTTTGGCTTGTTTGTGCGCCTGCCGGACAGCGGCGCGGAGGGATTGCTCCCTGCCCGTTCGCTCGGTTTCGAATATTTCCGTCACGACGAGCGCAAACACGCGCTGATTGGCGAACGCAGCGGCACGACCTACAAGATGGGTGACAAGCTGACCGTGAAGCTGATGGAAGCCGCGCCACTAACCGGCGGTCTGCGATTCGAACTCGCAGAGGCCAACGCACCCGCCAAGCGCACATCCGGCAACAAGCCGCAGCTCAAATTCCGCAATAAGAAAAGACGATAGATGCCCACGCCGCCTGCCGCCTTCGACAAGGACGAAGTCATCGTCAAGAACCGCTTGCGGCCCAAAGATGCAGCGACGCTGGTGCTCGTCCGCCGCGACAAGGACGCGCCGCGTATCCTGATGGGCCAGCGCCACGGCGGCATGGCCTTCATGGCGAACAAATATGTTTTCCCCGGCGGCCGCGTCGATCCCGGCGATCAGCGAATCGCGCTTGGCGGAAACTTACGGCCACATGTCGAGGCGCGACTAACCAAAGGCGTCAGTGCACAACGCGCGCGCGGCCTCGCGCTGGCGGCGATCCGTGAAACCTTCGAGGAAGCCGGCGTGCTGGTCGGCGAGCGTGTCGCGAACTTGCCGCGCACCCGCGCGCCCGCCTGGCAGAAATTTTTCGCGCACGGCATTGCACCAAAACTCGACGCGCTCGAATTCATTGCCCGCGCCATCACGCCACCCAACCGCACGCGCCGTTTCGATGCACGTTTCTTCATGGCCGATGCGAGCGCCATTGCGCACCAGCTTGACGCTGCGCAGAACGACGAATTGCTCACGCCCTGCTGGCTGACTTTGGCCGAAGCGCGCACGCTGGACTTGCCTTCGATCACCCGCACAGTGCTGGATGAGACGGAAGCACGGCTGTTGGACGGCACGGATGGCGCCCGCGCGGTGCCGTTCTTCCGCTTCCGGGGCGGCAAATCGCAGATGGAATTTCTCTGATTCAGGCACTCGGCAAACCTGGAATCCGCCGCTAACCCTCGGAAACCTTGGCAAAAATTGGCAGCCTTGACTTAGACCACCCGATGGCTAGTTTCCCGCCCCTTACGTATTTCACCGCAGGACCACGATCATGGCGAAGCCCACCACAGCGAAGATCAGACTGAACAGCACGGGCGACACCGGCTTCTTCTACGTCACCAAGAAGAACACCCGCACCATGACCGAGAAGTTCTCGATCAAAAAATACGACCCCATTCTGCGCAAGCATGTGGAATTCAAGGAAGGCAAAATCAAGTAATCTGCCTTTCCGACAGTTATTGAAAAGCCCGCCCGGTTTTGCCGCGGCGGGTTTTTTGTTTGTCAGGCTGCAGCCTTGGCCCGCGCATCCTCGACCCGACGGACGAACGGGACGATCAGATCGCGCAGGATCGGGATAACTTCCAAGGGAAGATCGTGGCCCCAGCCTTCGATCTCATGATGCTCGCTGCCGGAGATCATCTGCGCCGTATGGCGACCGGCTGCCGGCGGGATCAACGTATCGGCCGATCCGTGCAGCACAAGCGCCGGCACCTTCAACGATTTCAACCGGTCGGTACGCGGCGGCCCCGCGAGGATCGCCGCGTATTGGCGCAGCGTGCCTTCCGGATAATAGGCGCGGTCATAGGAACGTCCGATCAATTCGCCGAGGCGCTTTTCATCGAACGGCCATTTGGTGGACGCATAGGCGCGGCGCCCCTTCAGCGCGTGGGCGATCACCGATGCGCGATCCGTGCCGTCCGGCCGTCCCACCAGCGCCGCCTGTGCTTCCGGCGTGGAACGCGGCAGCGACGGATCGCTGGTCGTCGAGAAAATCGAGATCAGCGAACGGGTCTTCTTCGGATGATCCAGCGCGACAAGCTGGGCGATCATCCCGCCCATCGACGCGCCCGCGATATGCGCGCTTTCGATGCCCAACGCGTCCAGAAGCCCCGCGGCATCCGCCGCCATGTCGGACAGCGTATAGGGAATGTCCGGCTTCCTACCTTCCGACACCGCCGTCATCGTGGCCCGCATATCCGGCAGCACACCATCCCATTTCTGTCCCAGGCCGACATCGCGATTGTCGAAGCGGATGACGCGCAAGCCCCCGTCCACGAAGGTTTGGCGAAATTCATCCGGCCAACTCGTCATCTGCGAGCCGAAGCCCATGATCAGCAGAAGCGGCACGCCGTCCTTCGGGCCCGCTTCGTCATATTCGATCTCGATTCCATTGGCGCGGATTTTCATGCTGCTTTCGCCTTCTCAACACTCTTTGCGAAGTCACCGATCAACTGGATGTAGGTCGGTATCAGTGCGGCGGGAAAATCATGCGCCATGCCCGGAACAATGTGCAGCTTCGCGCCCGGAATGCTGTCCGCAGTGTCTTTTCCGCCTTCGACGGTAAGTATTGGATCTTCCGCGCCGTGGATGACCTGCGAAGGTGCTTTCACCGTCTTGAGCAAATCGTTGCGTGGCGACGCCGCCACGATGGCGAGAAGCTGTCGGGCGACTCCATCGGCGTCGTATGGCGCGCGATCGACGGCAGCTTCCACATCGCGGCGCAGATCCGTTTCGTTGGCCGGGAAGCCGGGACTGCCAAGCGCTTTGGCGATACGCAGCCCCGCCGCAATACGGTCCTCGCGGCTATCGCTGACGGGCGGCGTGGTCAGCGCCGCCATAGCCTCCGGTTTCGCCGGCGGAAGGTCCATACGGCCCGTGGTGGACATGATGGAGGTGAGGCTCGCCGTGTGCACGGGATGCTTCGCGGCCACGATCTGCGCGATCATGCCGCCCATCGACGCGCCGACGATGTGCGCTTTGCGGATGCCCAGCGCGTCGAGCAGCGAGGCCGCGTCTTGCGCCATGTCGTCCAGTTGGTAGGGAACGGTCACGGCCTGACCGCTCATACGCTTCATCATCGCCTCAGGCACGTTCGGCGCGCCAAGCTGGCTGAGGTGGGTAGACTTTCCGATGTCGCGGTTGTCGAAACGGATGACGCGAAATCCCTTCACCGCCAGCCCTTCGCAAAGCGCTGTCGGCCACAGGGTAAGCTGCGCCGCAAAACCCATGATCAGGAGGATGACGGGATCGCTTTCTCGCCCGAAACTCTCATATTCGATGGTGATTCCGTTCGCCTTGACCTGCGGCATTGCCGTCCCCTTTATTTTGTTGTCTGTCGTTTGTTGCTTATTCTGGATGAGAATAGCAGACCTTCCGCCCCATAAAACAAGCCCGATATGCGCCGCGATTTGACCCGCCTTGCCAATGAGACTTTCGACCTCCTCGTCATCGGCGGCGGGGTGACGGGCGCCTGCGTGGCGCGCGATGCGAGCTTGCGCGGTTTGAAAGTTGCGCTGATCGAGAAGAACGATTTTGCCAATGCCACCAGCGCCCACAATTCCAAGCTGATCCATGGCGGGCTGCGGTATCTGCGCAACTTTGAATTGGGACTGGTGCGGGAATCGCTGAAAGAGCGCCGCATCTGGCAACGCACCGCGCCGCATCTGGTGCAACCGCTGCCATTCCTCGTGCCCATGTACAATGCCGGCTTCAAAGGCCGTGCGACACTGGCCGCGGGGCTGACGCTTTACGATCTGCTCTCTTACGATCGCGGCTGGCTGGCCGATCCGGATCAGCGCCTGCCCGGCCACACATGGCTGAACGCAAAACGCGCCCTCGCGCGCGAACCGATGCTGGAGGGCCCAGGATTCGAGGGGTCGTTTCTCTACTACGATGCACAGATGTATTCGCCCGAGCGGCTCGCATTGGAATGCATCATCGACGCGGCGGCGCATGGTGCGGCGATTACCAATCATGTCGCTGCCGAAGGCCTGCTTATCCGCGACGGCAGAGTCGAAGGCGCCAGCTTGCGCGAGGAATTCGGCCGCGGCGAATTCGATGTCCGCGCGAAACTGACATTGCTGGCCGCGGGGCCGTGGGCGGATATTTTCCTGGCGCAGGCCTTGGGCAAACCTTCCGCGCACAAGTTGATGCGCTCCAAGGGCATCCATCTGATCGTACCGTCAATGACGAAGATCGATGCGCTCACCGTCGCCGCCGGCGGCGGCCATTTCTTCGTTCTGCCGTGGCGCGGCCACTCCCTGCTCGGCACCACCGACACGGCTTTCCATGATGCGCCGGAGAATGTCGGCGTGAGCGAGCAAGACGTTTCCGGCTTCCTCGACTTCATCAACGCCAATCTTCCGTCCGCGCGCCTGAAACCTTCCGACGTGCAGCATTTTTATGCGGGCTTGCGGCCGCTGGTCGACGATGGTTCGGGCGACACTTACGATGCCAGCCGCAAGGCCGAACTCATCGACCATGCGAGCGGCGACAATCTGAACGGACTATTCTCAGCCATCGGCGGCAAATGGACGACATCGCGCGATCTGGCGGAAAAGACCGTCGATGCGCTGGTGGAAAAGCTCGGCATGCGCGGACGCAACTGCACCACGCGCACCGCACCGCTGCCGGGCGGCAACATTCCGCGCTTCAAAGAATTTGAAGCGCAGATGGCTGCCGAGCATGATCCCGTGCCCAATATCACGCATCTGGCGCGCCTTTATGGGACGCGCGTCCGCGAAGTTCTGGCGCTCGGCCAGAATCGTCCTGAACTTCGCACATCGCTTTCGGAGTCCGGCGACATCGGCGCGCAGGTTCTTCATGCCGTGCGCGAGGAAATGGCGATGACCTTGGACGACGTCGTTATGCGGCGCACGGGAATGGGTCAGCTTGGCAATCCCGGCGCGGACAATATCGCGCGCGCCGCTGAATGGATGGCCGGCGAACTCGGCTGGGACAGCACACGCAAGGCCAACGAAATTCAAAGCATTGCGCGCAACTTCGCGCTGCGCCCACAATGACCGCCTTCGTCGTCGTCAATCCACGCTCGGGCGGCGGCCGCACGCGGCGCGAATGGCGCAGCATTGAGCGCAGCCTCGGCGATGCCTTTCCACAGATGACCGTCGCGATGACGCGCAAGCGCGGCGATGCGACCATGCTGGTGCGCAACGCACTGCTGGAAGGCTGCTCCGAAATCATCGCTGTCGGTGGCGACGGCACCATCAATGAAGCCGTCAACGGCTTCTTCGATGAAAACGGCCCGATAACCTCCGACGCCGTATTCGGCTTCGTAACAAGCGGCACTGGCGGCGACTTCCGCAAAACATTCGGCATTGCACCCGGACATGAAGCAGCGATCGCACGGCTGAAAACGGCCGCGCCCCGCGCCATCGATGTGGGGCGCCTCTCCTGCCTGACCAACAAAGGCGAGCCGGTGGTGCGCCATTTCATCAACATCGCCTCCTTCGGCATGTCGGGTCTGATCGTGGATTCGGTAAACCGCGCGCGCATCGCCAAACTGTTCGGCGGCCAGTTCGCCTTCGCTTTTCACAGCCTGGTGGGATTGCTGCGTTATGGCGAACGCGCCGTGCGCATCCGCGTCGACGGCGCGTTCGACGAAATCACCAGCATCTCGACGGTCGCGGTCGCCAACGGCCTCTATTTCGGCGGCGGCATGAAGGTCGCACCGGACGCCAGGCCTGATGATGGGCAATTCGATGTCATCATCATGGGC
>DATCFN010000046.1:0-2827 GCA_036509475.1 Rhizomicrobium sp.
GCGAACAAGAAGAAACCCAGCGCCGTGGCCCAGACGATCGCCAGATAGTCGAACGGCGCCAGGAACGATGGTTCCGCGTAGCGGTAGCAGAACGTCATGCAAATCTGCCCGATGCCGCCCAGCAATCCGCACAACACCAGCAGGATCGTCTGCTCCGGCGAAAGCGCGGCGCGATCCCATAGCATCGTCGCCGCGCCGGCCAGCGTGCAGATGCTCATGAAATAAAACACGATGGTTTCGCTGTGTTCGGTCGCGCTCATCTGGCGGATATAAACAACGACGAAGGCGGACAGGGCGGAGGCGGCGATGGCCATCCCCGCGCCGGAAGAAAAGCCGCCGCTGACGATATGGGCTAGACCCCCATGCGGCTCCAGCATCAAAAGAACGCCTGCAAACCCCACGACCACAGCAAAACCGCGATAGGGCCCAACATATTCTTTTAGCATGAAGGCCGCGAGGACGACGGCGAAGATCGGCGCGAGGAAGGTGAAAGCAGTGAGATCCGCCAGTGGCAAGAGCTTGACGGCGGCGAAGGTCAGGAACATCGAACTGACGCCGGCAATGGAGCGCGTAATGTGCCACAGGGGCCGCGCCGTCTGCATCGCGGCGCGCACGCCCACCGTGTAGAGCGAGAGCGCGAATAGTGGCACCAGCGCGAACAGAGCGCGAAAGAAGATAACTTCGCCCACTGGCACCGCGCCGGCCAGCTTGATGAGCGCATACATCACGGAAAATGCGAAGGTCGCGCCGATCTTGAGCGCGATGCCGCGCAGGAAATGCGGCATCGACCCCTCCAGCGCCACCTCGCAACCGCGCCGTGTTTCGGCCCGCTGCCGCCGTTTTGCAAGTGCGTTTTTCGCGCTGCTGCTGCGCACTGGCATTGGCGCGGCTGTTGTGGCGAACTGTGTCGATGTCAGATGCCCTGCCGACGTTCGCCGATATCGAAGCCGCCGCCCGCCGCATTGCGCCCTGGGCCGTGATGACGCCGCTGCTGGAAAGTCCGGCGCTCAATGACCGGCTGGGCGCACGTGTTCTCCTGAAACCGGAACCGTTCCAGCGCACTGGCTCGTTCAAGTTTCGCGGGGCGTGCAATCGCATCCTGCTTATTCCGGAGACCGATCGCGCCAAGGGCGTGGTCGCGTTCTCGTCCGGCAATCACGCGCAGGGTGTGGCCGCTGTCGCCGCGTTGTTCGGCTTGCCGGCCACCATCGTCATGCCGGCCGACGCACCCCGCGCGAAGGTCGAGGGCACGCGGTCCTATGGCGCAACGATTGTGACCTATGACCGCCGTAGCGGCGATCGCGAAGCCATCGCCGCGAAAATCCGAAGCGAGACGGGTGCTACGCTCATCAAACCGTTCGACGATCCTTTCATCGTGGCGGGACAGGGCACGGCCGGTCTGGAAATCGGTCATCAGGCGCGCGCGGCGGGAGCGACGCTGGACCGGCTTTTCGTCCCCTGCGGTGGTGGCGGTCTGGTCGCCGGCATTTCCCTGGCAATGGCGCATGTCGCCCCATCGACCCGCGTGATCGCTGTCGAGCCGGAAGGCTATGACGGCATGGGCCGCTCAATGGCGGGAGGCGAGCGTGTCGCGGCACCGGCCAACACCCCCTCATTGGCGGATGCGCTGCAGGCCCCGGCACCGGGAGCGGTGCCCTTCGCAATCGCAAAACAAAATCTTTCGGGTGCCGCAGCGGTCAACGACACGGATCTGTCACAGGCTGTCAGCTTTGCCTTCCGTGTACTGAAAATCGTGGTCGAACCCGGCGGCGCCGCGGGTTTGGCCGCTATTCTGTCGGGCAAGCACGACGTTTGGGGGCAGGTTGTCGGGGTCGTTTTGTCCGGCGGCAACGCCGATCCGGAGACAATCGCACAGTGTTGCGCCCGCGTTCCCCAACCCTAAGTCGCGGAGTGCCGCGTCCATGGTTACCATATTGGTAACAGTGCTTTTCAAACCTGCCGTTTTGTGGATACAGTGGCGCAAATAATAAGACGGGCGTTGGGGGTTGTATGGGTGTGGGGAGCCGCAACGGCACGCGTCGCTACGCGCGCATCGTTGCCAGCCTTGCCGTTACGTTGGTGCTGGTCGGGTGCGGCGGCTTAGGCCTGCTGCCCTATCAAACGGATATCCAGAACACCAAGTTCCGATCTTTCAAGCAGGTTTCCACAGCTTACGATCATATCCAGGCGGGCTCGACGCGGATTTCCGATCTCACCGATATCGGTTTCGACACGTCGTCGCCGCCGAATGTCGAGATGCTTTCCTATCTGGGCATCATCGAGCGCTTCATGCCGCGCGATTCCATCAAGTTCGACAATCTCGACCCCGCCGTCCAATCCTGCATCGAAGCGCGTGACCGTTGCACCGCGCTGGTGTTCCGCCCGGAACGCCTGCACCAGGAGCGTACGGGCAACTGGATTCTGGACGTTCTCGGCTTCGAGCGCACGACGGTGAATTACGGCTGGTCGGCGGAAGTGATGCTTCTCATCGAAGACGGCCGCGTCGCCTACAAAGTGATGTCGGGCAAACCGAACATCCAGGATTATCACGACAAGGTGCAGCCGCTGGGACCGTTCCAGGATCTGGGCAACACGGTCGTCCACACCGCATCGGCCGCCGCGAACCTTTAAGCCCGCGCCAAATGAAAAGAGCGCCGCAGTGATGCGGCGCTCTTTGTTTTTGTAGCGATGAAACGGGTTAGCGCGGTGCCAACACCATCATCATCTGACGGCCTTCCATCTTCGGATACTGTTCCATCTTCGCGTAGGTTTCGGTGTCCTTCGTGATGCGGGTCAGCAATTCCATGCCCAGATGCTGATGCGCCAT